>DATBCN010000345.1:0-9241 GCA_036270475.1 Candidatus Angelobacter sp.
GATTCGTTGTGACATCCGCTGCATCAGCGGTTCCGCGTCAGGGGCTGATCGAGCGAAGTCCTCAAATTCTTTCAAGAGGTATTTGTGGGGCATTGCAAAGGCACTCTATAACCTCTATCAGCAAGCAAGCGACGGAATTGACTCAGGTTAGTGGTACCAAGGTAATGGTTTTTCCCAAAATGGAACTGGAAAAGAGATCAGAAAGGATTGCAGGTGAATCGGGGTAGCTGGGGCGATTGGATAGCAAAAGCCCGGCCAGAGTCTCTGCGGGGAGAAATCAATACCCAGATGGCCAGACCAGAACAACAGCCCTTTCCCGAAACAGACTAAGGGAATCCCGCTACGGGGCCTTCGCAAAGTGCTGACGCTGGCGAATCCGGGAGAAGGATTTCATCAGGAGTTCGCCTTAGGTAGGCTGAAAACAGTTACCGGATTCCCGTAAGTGCATGAACCTTAGAGGGGAACGGCTGATTGACAATTTCTGTCACCCGGCTCACAATCGGCCTACTCAAGTTTTTTCCAAGCCCAGCGGCTGTCCCCCGGCCACTTCGAGACATGGTGCGCTTGAGTCAATTTCATTCCAGGACCATCTAGGACTATGTCACAAAGGTTAGGCGATCTTCTTGTAAGAGAGAAGATCATCACACCCGACCAACTCGATAAGGCGCTGAAGGCGCAGCGCGATTCCGGCCCGAATTCGCGGCTGGGGTCCACGCTGGTCCATCTGGGATTTGTGAGCGATGAGGAGGTCACGAATTTTCTCTCGCGCCAGTACGGTGTCCCGGCCATAAACCTGCAATATTTTGAAATCGATTCTTCCGTCGTAAAGCTGATTCCGGAAGAAACGGCCAAGCGGTACCAGATCCTGCCATTGAGCCGCGTGGGCGCATCCCTGACCATCGCCATGGTGGACCCGACCAACGTCTTTGCCATGGACGATATCAAGTTTATGACCGGCTTCAATATTGAGCCGGTGGTCGCGTCTGAGTCCGCCATTATGGACGCGATTGACAAGGCGTATGGCGGAACGCAACAACATGAGAATGTGGACGAGCTGCTGGCCTCGATGGGCGAGGAAGCTGACGTTGAATTGCAATCAGAGCAGGAAGAGATGGACCTCAACGAGCTGGAAAAATCAGCCGATGAAGCGCCCATCGTCAAGCTGGTGAATATAGTAATGACGGACGCGGTAAAGCGCGGGGCCAGTGACATCCACATTGAGCCTTACGAAAAAGAATACCGCGTGCGCTTCCGTATTGACGGCGTACTGGCGCACATCATGTCGCCGCCCATGAAGCTGAAAGACGCCATCACTTCGCGCATCAAGATCATGGCCAAGATGGACATCAGCGAAAAGCGTCTGCCGCAGGACGGACGCATCATGCTGAAAATGCAGATTGGCGGCAAAAAGAAACAGCTCGATTTCCGCGTGAACTGCCTGCCCACTCTCTGGGGCGAAAAAGTTGTCATGCGGCTGCTGGACAAAGAAAATCTGCGGCTGGATATGACCAAGCTCGGCTTTGAGCCGGAGTCGCTGGAAAAGTTTCAGCGCGCGGTGCTCAAGCCTTACGGCATGGTGCTGGTCACCGGCCCTACAGGATCGGGCAAGACCAACACTCTTTATTCTTCTGTCTCGCTGCTCAACAAACCGGACACAAACATCATCACCGCGGAAGACCCGGTTGAGTTCCAGTTGCACGGCGTGAATCAGGTGCAGATGAAAGAATCCATCGGCCTGAATTTTGCCGCTGCGCTGCGAGCTTTTCTACGCCAGGACCCTAACGTGATCCTGGTAGGTGAGATCCGTGACTTTGAAACGGCGGAAATCGCCATTAAAGCGGCGCTCACGGGCCACCTGGTGCTCTCCACGCTCCACACCAATGGCGCGCCGGAGACCATCAGCCGCATGATGAACATGGGCATTGAGCCGTTTCTGGTGGCGACGGCGGTTCACCTGATCTGCGCCCAGCGTCTCATCCGCCGCATCTGCATGGAGTGCAGGGAAGAAGTCCCCATGCCTCCGCAGGCCAAGGTTGAAGCCGGATTTACGCCGGAAGAGGCCAAAACGGTAAAGATTTTCAAAGGTAAGGGCTGCAGTATCTGCAATGGCACGGGGTACAAGGGCCGAGCGGGTCTTTATGAAGTGATGGAAGTTGACGATGAAATACGTGAGCTTATTTTGATTGGCGCCTCTGCCGTGGAACTGAAAAAGAAAGCCATTGAACGGGGCATGATTACGCTGCGCCGCAGTGGATTGGTCAAAGTCAAGGATGGCGTTACGACCTTGGAAGAAGTAGGGCGCGAAACGCTGCACTAATGTTGAGTTGCAAAAGCAGCGTGAGTTGACGAAGTCCGGTAGCGAGGCAGTCAGAGTTTTTGTAAAGGGAAAAAACAGGCATTATGAATGTCACACTGAGTGATCTGTTGAAAAAGATGTTGGATATGGCAGGCAGTGACCTCCATATCACCACCAATTCACCGCCGCAGGTCCGCGTTCACGGCCACCTGCAGCCGCTGGACATGCCGCCATTGACTCCGTCAGAAACCAAGCAACTGGCGTATAGCGTGCTTACTGACGCGCAAAAGCACCGCTTTGAAGAGAACCTGGAGCTGGATTTCTCTTTCGGGCTAAAAGGCCTGGCCCGCTTCCGTGGCAACTGTTTCAACCAGCGCGGCGCGGTGGGCGCTGTTTACCGCGTGATTCCGTTTGAGATCAAGACATTCCAGCAGTTGAACCTGCCGCAGGTGATTTCCCGGCTGTGTGACAAGCCGCGCGGCCTGATTCTGGTCACCGGTCCCACGGGCTCCGGTAAATCCACCACGCTGGCCGCCATGCTCGATAAGATCAATACCGAGCGGCATGACCATATTATTACGATTGAAGACCCGATTGAGTTCGTACATCAGAACAAGAGCTGCCTGGTGAACCAGCGTGAAGTCCACTCAGACACACAGTCATTTACCAACGCGCTTCGCGCCGCGCTGCGTGAAGACCCCGATGTGGTGCTGATTGGCGAAATGCGCGACCTGGAGACAATCGAATCGGCCCTGCGCATTGCGGAAACCGGACACTTGACTTTCGGAACCTTGCACACCAACTCGGCTGCCTCCACAATCAACCGTATTATTGACGTTTTTCCATCGCACCAGCAGTCGCAGATTCGCGCGCAGTTGTCACTGGTGTTGGAAGGAATCCTTTGCCAGTCGTTGCTGCCGCGGGTTGGCGGACAGGGCCGCGCCATGGCAATGGAGATTTTGGTGCCCAATGCCGCGGTCCGGAATTTGATCCGCGAAGACAAGATCCATCAGATTTACTCGGCCATGCAGTCAGGACAAGACAAATTCGGCATGCAGACGTTCAACCAGGCCCTGGCGTCTCTTTATTTCCAGAAAGCCATTACGCTGGAGACTGCGTTGGCGCGCTCTTCCATGCCGGACGAATTGCAGGACATGATTAACCGTGGCGTACAAGCCACAAAAACTGCTGCGGCAGCTCCGCAGCGCAGATAAGTATTTCCAACTCTCCCCCTAGTTGGCAGGAAAAATAGGTAGGCAAATAGGACGAGAGGAGTTCACGGTATGCCGGTATTCACATTTACAGGGACCGATCCCCAGGGCAAGAGAGTTGCCGGGGAGCGGTTAGCCGATAGCAAGGCCGCGGTGACCATGCAGTTGCGCCGCGAGCGCATTACGCCGGGCGCAATCAAAGAGAAGGGCAAGGAATTCGCCCTGCCCAAACTGGGCACCGGCAAAGTGCCCATCAAGGATACCGCCGTGTTCTTCCGGCAGTTTTCCGTGATGATTGACGCCGGTCTTCCTCTGGTGCAGTGTCTGGAAATTCTGGCCGCAAACCAGGAAAACCAGATCTTCCAGAAGTGCCTGACCGGAGTGCGGCAGAGCGTTGAGGGTGGTTCTACTCTCTCCAACGCCATGCGCCAGTTCCCCAAGATTTTTGACGATCTCACCACCAACATGATTGAAGCGGGCGAGGCCGGCGGTATTCTCGATACCATTCTGCAGCGCCTGGCCACCTACGTGGAAAAGGCCGTGAAGTTGAAAGCGGCCGTAAAATCCGCGTTGATTTACCCGGTATCGGTTATCTCCATCGCCTGCCTGGTTGTGGGATGTCTGCTCAAGTTTGTGGTGCCCATCTTTGCCAACATGTTTAACAGCATGGGCGTTGATCTGCCGTTGCCGACAAAGATTGTCATCGGCCTCAGCAATTTTGTGGGGCGCTTCTGGTGGCTCATGCTGGCGGCCATGGTATTAACATTTGTTGGCGTCAAGTACATCCGCAAAGATCCCAAGGGCCGTTTCCTGTTTGACAAGATGTTGTTGAACCTGCCCGTTCTGGGTGGCGTGCTGCGCAAAATTGCCGTGGCGCGCTTTACCCGCACTCTGGGAACACTAATCACGTCAGGCGTGCCGATTCTTGAAGGCCTCTCCATTACTGCAAGAACGTCAGGCAACGCCGTTCTAGAAGATGCGTTGATGAAAGTTCGCAAGGCCGTGGAAGAGGGCCGCACGATTGTTGATCCGTTGAAGGAATCCGGCGTGTTCCCCAACATGGTCACGCAGATGATCGGCGTGGGTGAAGCTACCGGTGCAATGGACGCCATGCTGCAGAAAATCGCCGACTTCTATGAAGATGAAGTGGACGCGGCCACCAAGGACATGCTGACCCTGCTGGAGCCCATCATGATCGGCTTCCTCGGCGTCGCCGTCGGCGGCATCGTGGTTTCTCTTTACATGCCGCTGTTCTCAATGATTTCAAAACTGTCCGGATAACATTTGTCGGACAGCAAGTCCACATTCAGGCCCGCCCTTTTTCAAGGCGGGCCTCAAACCTAAAAGACGGCATAAGAAACAGGCAGCAATGGGAGACATTCGGTTTAACGAGCGGGCATGGCTGACATGGCTTGTAAAAGTGCGTGTCATTATTATTTCTTTCCTGCTTGCCGTTGAATTGCTCATCGTCAATCTCACGCCCAACAACGTTCCCACCCGCCTTTTCATCACCATCGTCCTCGTTTGGTATACGATCTCAGTCTTCTTCATCGTTCTGCATTCTCTCTGGCAGGAATACAGGCTCCAGGCGATCGTCCAGATTTTTACTGACTTGGCTTTTGCCACTGCCGTGGTCTATGTAACCGGCGGCATCGATACATTTTTCAACTTCCTCTATCCGCTGGTAATTATTGTTGCCAGCATTCTGCTGCCGGGCTATTGGGCCTATTTGACGGCGGCCGTCTCGTTCATCTGCTTTGGCACGCTGCTGGAACTCAGCTATTTCGAGCGTATTCCTTCCTTTCAGTTTTCCGCCCGCGCTGACTTGAAGTCGCTGCAGGTTGTTATCGTCGTCAACTTCTTCGCCTATCTGGCCGTGGCTCACCTCTCCAGCGCGCTGGCGGCCAAGCTCCGCCAGGCGGGAATGGAACTGCGCGACAAGAGCGGAGAACTGCTCAGCCTGCAGGCGCTGCATGAAAACGTGATCCACTCCATCCGCAGCGCGCTTATCACCACTGACCTTGAAGGCCGCATTACGCTCATGAATACGCCCGGACAAAAACTACTGGAGCGCACCGCCTCCTCGGTTTACGGGCGGCATATTTCTGATCTGTTTGTGGACCGCCTGCCCCATCTTGAATCCTTGTCCGCGCAGAGTGAAGTCCGCGGCCTTACGCCGTCAGGCAAGGAAAAAACTTTTGACGTGAACGTGACCGCGCTGATTGTCCCTGAGCAGGGGACCATCGGCTACGTCTATACTTTTGAAGATCGCACCGAACTGCGCCGGCTGGAAGGTGAAGTCCGCATGCGTGACCGTCTGGCCGCCGTCGGACGCCTGGCTGCCGGCATCGCCCATGAAATCCGCAATCCGCTGGCGTCTATTGCCGGTTCCATCAATGTACTCGCGGACGTGACTCCGTTTAATGACGAGCAGAAAACCCTGGTCGATATCATCACGCGTGAATCCACCCGGCTGAACAACATCATCTCTGATTTTCTTGTGTATTCACGGGAGAAGAGTTTTAAGTTTTCCCGGATGGATGTGCTTCCTCTGCTGGAAGATGCTTTGGTGCTATTGGGCCACCGCTCCAAGACCAGGGAATTGGCCATTGTCCGCGATTACGCTCTCCCTCACGCATTTGCCGCCATTGACGCTGACCGTATAAAGCAGGTCTTTTGGAACCTGCTGGAAAACGCTGTGCGCGCAATGGATGGCAAGGGGACCATCACCGTCTCCGTGCGCGCTGTCGGAGATTACTTGCGGATCGGCATTCGCGACACCGGCCCGGGAATACCGCCGAATCTCACGGAGAAGATTTTTGAGCCGTTCCAATCGCAATTTGAAGGCGGCACCGGTCTGGGGTTGGCCATTGTTTACCAGATCGTGCAGGCCCACGGCGCCAAGATTTTT
The DNA here is from genome assembly GCA_036270475.1 of Candidatus Angelobacter sp. Classification (GTDB taxonomy): domain Bacteria; phylum Acidobacteriota; class Terriglobia; order Terriglobales; family Acidobacteriaceae; genus Angelobacter. Next base: position 6,419 of record DATBCN010000345.1, read on the forward strand.
GTTCAATCCAAGCTGGGTAAAGGCGCGGAATTTATTTTGGAGATTTTGCATGCCCGGGCCGCGGACAGTGAAATTGAAGTTGCGCCGCTGAACGCCGAGGTGTCGCGTGGCTAGCATACTTGTGTGTGACGACCAGCGTTCCATCTGTGAGATGCTCGACATTTCACTGCGCAAGGACGGCCACAAGGTTGAGACTGTTAATGGCGGTGAAGCGGCCAAAAAGAAGCTCAGTTCCGCCAATTATGAACTTCTCATCACTGACATCAAGATGCCGCAGACGGATGGAATTGAAGTGCTGCGTTTTGCGCGGCAGTCCTCGCCGGAAACCTCGGTCATTCTGATTACCGCCGTTGAGGATTATGAAGCAGCGGTGCAAGCAGTGAAGGGCGGCGCCTTTGACTACATCCATAAAGGCCCCGGCCTGCTGGAGGAGTTGAAGATTGCCGTGGGACGCGCTCTGGAAACTCGGATACTCCAGCGTGAAAACTATGCGTTGAAACGCGATGCCGCCACGCGCAACTCGCTGGACAACATCATCGGCGGCAGTCCCGCGCTGGAAAAATTGAAAAACACCATCCGCACCGTCGCGCCCACCGTGAGCACTGTGCTGATCTATGGAGAGAGCGGCACCGGCAAAGAACTGGTGGCCCGCGCCGTCCATTCCTGCTCGCCACGCTCCAGCCAACCATTTGTTTCCATCAACTGCGGAGCATTTCCCGAAACGCTGCTGGAAAGCGAACTCTTTGGTTATGTGAAAGGCGCTTTTACCGGCGCCAGCCAGAACAAGCGCGGCCTTTTTGAGGTGGCCAGCGGAGGCACCATCTTCCTGGATGAAATCGGCGAGATGAGCGTCTCCATGCAGGTCAAGTTGCTGCGCGTGCTCCAGGAACGCACCATCCGCCCCGTGGGCGGTACCCAGGAGACCGCCGTGGATGTGCGCGTGATCGCCGCCACCAATCGCGATCTGCGGGAGATGGTGGCCAACAATACATTCCGCGAAGACCTTTATTATCGCGTGAGCGTAATTCCCGTCCAAGTCCCCGCGTTACGCGAACGCCGCGATGATGTGGAACTGCTGGCCAATCACTTTCTCAAGAAATATGCCGCTGCCGCGCAGAAGAGCATTTTGCGGATCAGGCCGGAATCGCTGGAAGCGCTCCGCGCCTTTGCGTGGCCGGGAAATGTGCGCCAACTTGAGAACACCATCGAGCGCGCGGTTGCCATGGAGGCCACTGACGAATTAAGGGTTGATCTTGAGGCGGACCGTCCGCATGCCAAGACTGCGGCAGCATCAACCAATGGCAAGGGTCCGCATGTATCCCAGGACGGAATCGATTTTGAGAAGTACGTCGCCGGCATTGAGCGTTCGCTGATTGAATCGGCGCTGGAGCAATCCGGCGGGGTGCAGATCCGCGCCGCTGAGTTGTTGAAAGTGTCTTACCGGTCGTTCCGCCATCTGCTGAAGAAGTACGATATTTAGCGTTCAGCAATCAGCCTTCAGCCGAAGCTACTGCGGCCATCAATTTGGCGATCAGTTCTTGATCCAGCGTCAATAAATTAAGGGATGCTGTCGCCGTCGTTGGGAATATCCGGCTCTATTTGTTCGCTGCCGAAGAGCGCAATCGCTTTCAAGAGAAGGAACTTTACAAGGTTCATTTTTCTCCGATCAACAACTCTCAAGAGCATAGTGAACGCAAGAGCAAAAACGTTGCAGTTTTCGCATTTTAATTTTGTGATCTCTTTGCCGGCTGCCAAAGGCCGAGTAGAGCGGTTAAGATGCTCCTGTGATTCCAGGTAATTGCTAATCAGGTCTCTTTGCTGAATGCTAAGGGCTGAATGCTGATAGCTGAATGCTGTGCGCTGACTGCTTATCACGCCGGTTTCGATTGCAACTCTTCCAGAAACGCCGCTACCTCTGCTGCTTCCTGCCCGCCTTTTTGCGCGTGGACCATCAGAGGAATGCCATGCGGCCCTTTCGACTGCGCCAGGTAGGGGAACGCCGTGAGCATTGGCTTTACCACGTCCAACCGTCCCAGCATGGTTGCCACAAACAGGTCAAAGCGACCGCCCTGGCTGATCAGAAATAGCGCGATGTCCCGGCGGCCCATGTGTCCGGAGCCGCCAATGGCCATTTCAAAGTCGCCGCCACCCCAGTCCCATGTGGCGTTCAGCAGGCTTGGCGTTTCCGCCAGCAGGCTTTTGGTTTTATCCAGGTCGACATGCGCCGCTATCACAAATTCCTTTACCAGCTCCGGCCTCAGGGGATCAGGCTTCGGTTTGCTCGCGCCTGCATTGGCAGAGGGGGCTTGCGCAGCGGGTACCGGGCTGGCTGGGCTGGCGGCCTGGCCAAACAATAATGTTTCCGGGTAGAGCACCAGGCCTGCGGCTGCCGCCGAGCTAATCAAAAAGCTCCTGCGATTGGTAATGTCGTTAGGGCGTTTTAGATCACCAAGATCGTCCTTAGGGTATTCCTTCATGGGCGGCCTCCAGTTGTTCGACTTAACACAAGAGAAAACGAAAGCACAGCGGGACCGAATGAAGAGGGCTAAATGCTGAGTGCTGCTAGTTTACGGATTCTTCGGCTTCGGCCGCGCGTAGTTCTCCATATCAGACGTCCACTTCAGAAAATGCCGTAGCTGTTTTCTTTCGCGAAACATGAACCCCCAGAACTCCAAGAATCCGATCTGGTTCATTTTCAGGCCGGAATAGGTTTCCATGCGCCAGCGCAGATACGGGCTGCGCCAGGGGGCAAAGCGATGTCCGCGGGTGGAGTTCCAGAAAAAGCGAAGAAGTTGCCGCATGTTTTATGAACCGCCGTTCGCT
>DATBCN010000346.1:0-10943 GCA_036270475.1 Candidatus Angelobacter sp.
GAATCGTCAGAGGTGCCGTGAATCAGCTTCTGCGCCGCCTTGGGGATGGCGCGTTCCGCCGGCGAAGCTTCACGGTAATGGTCTGGAACTTCGCTGGGCGGGCCGCCAAGAAATGCTGCCGCAGCATCATTGCTTAGATGGAGTTCCCAGGCGCGGCGAAGATCGAGCACGCCGGCAAGCGAGAGCACACGCGCTACTGAACTCTCAAACGCCGCGAGACACACGGCAAGGTGGCCTCCAGCGGAGTGTCCGGCAACGCAGAGTCTCTTGAGGTCGAATTTTGCGATGGCGTCATTTTTGTGATCGAGCAAAGCGCGGTAAGCGCTGCGAATGTCCTCAAAAGTTCCCGGCCAGCCGCCGCCGGGATTTCCCACACGGCGGTATTCCACATTCCAGGCAGCGATGCCGATTTTCTTCAGCGCATCGCAGAGATGCCCAGCGTATGTGAGGTCATACTGGGCGCGCCAGTATCCGCCGTGAATGAAGAAAACCACAGGATGAGGCCCTTTGCCAGCGGGGACACGCACGTCCACAAATTGATTTGGATCCTGACCGTAAGGGAAACGTAGGTCAGGGTCAGGTGGCTTCTTGCTGAGGATGCCTTCGCTTTGCACGCAAGAAGTATAAAGCAGCACTTGGTGCTATTGGAGTGAAGCTCGAGCAGGCCGTTGGGGTCTGCCCGAGTTTTTCAAAGGAGCTTCTATTTTGGCCGTGACGCTCCGCTATCTGAGTGCGATGGCGCTGAAGACTGTGCGGGCGACGATGACTGACTGTAACTTGATCCGGAGTTACTGCTGGAACTGGAACCAGACGATGAAGATCCGGAGCTTGAAGAGATCGAAGACCCGGAACTCGAAGAACCAGAATTCGAAGAACCAGAGTTAGAAGAATTTGAACCTGAGGACGTATTGGAACTGGTGGACGTGTTGGACCCGCCGCCGGAACCGGAGGATGACGATCCGGAGGTATGGTCAGAATTGTGGTGCGATGAGCCGGAATTGCCTGCGCTCCGCGTGTCGCCGGCATCGCCATCGTGATGGCGTCCGCCCGAATCGCCAGGATGCCTGGGTGGATTGTGAGCGACAGGAGGATTCGGTGGCGGGTCTTTGGGAGGATGCTTATATGGCTTCTCAGGGTACTTTTCACGAGGGTAACAATCATTCCTGTTTTGCCGGTAGTTGTCCCTGTCGCAGGAAGCGTTTGCTCGCGGCTGAACGCCAAACTGGTTTGAACGTGGATTACAACTGTTGAGCTGAGCGGCGCGCTGGGTGCGCAACTGGCGGAGCGCGATTTCCTGCTCGTTTTTCAGGTCTCGGCAAACGTTAGCATTTTTGCCATTGGACCGGCGGCACTCGGCCAGTTCGCTGTCCTGGCGCTGGTGCAGGCCGTTAACCTGGCCGTCAAGATCGGCTTTCAACTCCCGACAAGGGTTTGGCACTTTAGGGTCGCGCGCCAGAAGCAATCCCGGCGCAACCAGCAGGAGGGTCCCAACTGCAAGACAGTGAGCTATCCAATATTTTTTCATGACAGCATGCCTCCTTAAGGGCGACTACTATTTAGCTCCGGGTTACGATAGATTCCGCATTTTGATTTATGAAGATTGATTGAGAAGTTGAGATTTCCAGCGGTCCTACCTGCGAAAAGATGGGCTGAAAATGGTCCTTCAAGCGCTTGCAAGGGCATAACAGCCCAAGGGCCGCGATCCAGTGCTCCACCGGCCCTGCAAATAGACGCCAAACTTGTTAGAATTTTGGAGTGGAACCATCTTTACTGACCCGCGCTATCCAGAAGCGCCCCGACAAATGCAAGTTTGAGGGACGTATCCTTTTTCTCACTGAAGACCCCGAGTTGATCCGCCGCCAGCTTGCCGGAGAAGACTTGCCGTGGGACACGAAAAATCCGCAAAACAATCCCAAGCTGCGGGATGACATCTCCACGGACGAGATCACGCCGGCGCATATCTGCTTTTTCTTTGACGAAAAACTGGGCGAGTGGCCTTACACCGGCTTGAAGTGCGGCAATGAAGTGCCAATCAAACGCGGTGACGTAAAACAGGGCGGCTTTGTGGCCGCGGTGAGCGGCAAGCGGCGTGGCAAGGGATCGAGCCGGGAGCAGTCGCCGTATGCGGAGCTGTGTGCCGGCATTAAACTGGTGATAGCGGAAAATATTGAGCGCATTTACAAGCAGAACTGCCAGAACCTGGGCGTGCTTACGGCAACGGATTTCAGCCTGATTGATAAGGTCCGCGCCGGCGCTGAAATCCCTCTTGGTAAATTCACCGAGGGTGAGGACGATATCACACGCCAGGTGATTGAGTACGGCGGATTGTTTCCGTTTAACGTGGCCCGAATGCAGAAGAAAGTTTTTCTTCCGCCCATTACCACCGCCAAACGGCCCATGACCATCGCGGAGAAGATCTTTGCCCGACACATGCTGAATCCACAAAACGAGCAGGGCGTTGCGTACGTGAAACCGTCGGACTCGGGGTTTGCGCGCACCGATTTGCGCTTCAGCCATGAATATGTAACTCCGATGTCAGCAATCTTTTTTGAGCATTTTGTCGGCAAGGACGCCAAAGTCAATGATCCTTCCACGATTCTTTTCTTCCGCGACCACCTAACGTTTCTTGATGAAGTGATTTCAGAAGAGAAGAAGAAGATGGGACTCCTGGACCTGGCCGGACAGCTCAAATACAAACAGGAAGATTTTGCCGCCAAGCAGGGGATCAAGTTGCATGGAGAACTGAAAGACCGCAAAGGTTCGGAAGGGATTTGCCATTCGATAGTGGCGGAGATGTATGCGCTGCCGGGGCAGATGAACGTCGGCTCGGATTCGCACACGCCGCATGTGGGCGCAGTGGGCTGCATTGCTTTCGGCATCGGGACCACGGACGTTTTTAATTCCTGGATCACCACGGACGTTCGCGTAAAAGTTCCCGAGTCAGTCAAGGTTGTGGTCCATGGCAAGCGCAAGCCGAACGTCACAGCCAAGGACTACATTCTGCTGCTGCTCAGCATGGAATATATCCGCAGCGGCAAGGCGCTGGCCAAGGTGATGGAATATTCCGGCGAAGCGATTGAGGCGTTGAGCGTTGACGAACGCGCCACCATGACCAACATGGCCGCCGAGATCGGAGGGTTTACCGGGATTGTCGCGCCGGACCAGAAGACCGTCGAGTTCCTGATGGAGCGGCGCGGCATGTCACGCGCTGACGCGGAGAAATTGTGCGAGGGGTTATATAGCGATCCGGATGCGCAATATGCCCATGTGATTGAGCTGAACGCGGACGACATCACACCGATGATTGCTACGCCGGGCGATCCGGGCAACGGCAAGTATGTTCGCGACCTGAATACTCCAGTGCCGGTGGAAATCGCTTACGGCGGCACATGCACCGCCGGCAAAAATGCTGACATGGATATGTACGCCCAGGTGCTGGCAGAGGCGTTGCAGCAAGGCAAGCATGTGGCGGATTCCTGCAAATTTTATATTCAGTTTGGCTCGCAGGAGACGCGGGAATACTGCGTACGCAAAGGCTATCTCGATATTTTTAAGCAGGCGGGCGCCACCGTGATTGAACCAAGTTGCGGCGCATGCATCAATGCAGGGCCGGGAGTTTCCACGCGTCCGGACCAGGTGGTTATCAGCGCGCAGAACCGCAATTTTCCAGGCCGCAGCGGCCCCGGATTGATGTATCTGGCCAGCCCTTATACGGTCGCCGCCAGCGCGGTGGCTGGATATATTGTGGAGTTTGAACCCAGCAGCAAAGAAAAGGCGCCCTCTTCCATGACCATGGAAAAGCAGGGACGAAAGTAAATTACACCGCGTCGAATGCGGGCTTCAACACGTTTGTGATTGGCTTACGATCACACAGATCTATCCCGGCGCGCCGCATGGCCTGCCCACAACACTCAAAGACCAGTTGAATCAGGAGCTGCTTGAATTTATCGGGAAGTCGCAGCAAGCATCACAGGTAGCCTGAACGTTTGTGAAGAGAATGGCCGCTGGCCACGCGCAGATATTTTTAACAGCGCGGCCAACGGCCTTTTGCAACAGTGAGCCGTTTTCTGCCGTATCCTAATATCTATGTGCGGACGTTACCGGCTTACTGCAAAACAAAGATTCATCGCAGAGCACTTTGATCTGGAAGAGAGCGAGGTGCATTGGACGCCTCGCTACAATATTGCTCCGACGCAGGAGGCCGCGATTGTCCGCCAGGACAGGCAGCAGCCCAAACGAGTGTTTTCCCTGATGCGCTGGGGACTGGTGCCATACTGGGCCAAAGATGCGTCTATCGGCTTTAAGACCATCAACGCCATGGCGGAAACCGCGGCGGAAAAAGCTTCATTCCGCGAAGCCATGCGATCCCGCCGATGCCTGGCGCCGGCTGACGGTTTCTATGAATGGCAAAAATTGGGCCGCAAGGAAAAGCAGCCTTACAACATCGGCATGGCGGATGATGGTTTGTTTGCGTTCGCCGGTCTGTGGGAGCGCTGGCAAGATCCTGCCGGAAGCGCGTTGCATAGCTTTACCATCCTAACCACGGCTGCCAATCCGCTGGTTGCCGGAATTCACGACCGCATGCCGGTAATTTTGAAGCCGGAAGATTATGATCTTTGGCTTGATCCTGGCATGACCGATCCGCGCGGCGTGGCAGAGTTGTTGAAGCCTTTTGATGCACGGCTGATGAGGAAATATCCGGTCAACCCGCGGGTGGGCAACGCGAACAACGATGATGCTGAGTGCATCGTGGAAATTACACCGCCTGCGGCGCAACCGGAGACAGGCATGTTGTTCTAAGGCAGCCAGCGGCCCGCTCTACTTTGCTTCCAACGCGACCTGCTCCACTTTATAGCCCTTGTCACGCAACATTTTGGCAACGCCTTTCTCGCCAATGATGTGGGCCGCGCCCACCACCACAAAAATTGGTTCCTTGCCTTTCAGGTATTCGTCGAGTTTGGCGGTCATGGTGGCGTTGCGGTCATCGAGAAGCTTTTTGGTGAGAGTTTTTGTTCCCATGTCAGCTTCCTCTTCCATGATTTTCTGCAGGGCGTTGGGATCACCGGAGACATATGCGCTTTGTATCCGCTTAATCATGTCCTTGATTTTGTCTCCCTGCTTGAGAGTAGATTCCAGCAAGCCCTGCTGTTCTTCTTCAGTAGCAGTGGCAAAAATAGATAGCTGAGATTCCATGGTCTCCAACTCGTCTACACGCTGCGGAGGTTTGCTCTCATTGAGGAAATGCATGTCGATGCCGAGGGCAGGGTCCTCTCCCGCCTGCTGCCAGGCCAATGCCGCGATGGTTACAGCCACAACCCAGGGCTTTAACTGCTCAATGCCGGCGCGCGGCACATTGTGTTTGGCGCAGTAGTCATCCAGCGCGGCCATGGTTTCCTTGGAGAGATGCCTGGTCAGGGAATCTTTAGCGTCATACATGCCATACGCCTGGATCAGGCCCACGGTTTTAGCCTGGTCAACACTCTTGATGTTGATTTCCACGGCCAGGGCCCTGGCTGCGGCAAAGGCTGATTCCACTTCCGGGGGGAGCGGATACATGCTGCTATCGCCCACATGGATAGACCCCACCAAGTGGATGGTGGTGGTAGGCGATGTGGCTGTCCACATCAAGAAGCGGCGCGGTTTGGGCTGCGCGGGCGCGGCTTGCTGGGCCTGGGCCGCTGCCACAATAGCCAACACTAGAATCAAAACCACATGAACATTGCGCCGCTTGAACATGGAACTCTCCTTGGTGTGAATGGACCGATGAAGTATGAGTGATAAAAAACAAATTATAACGTCTTGCGGGCGCTTTCGATCCTGCAGGTTTTTGCGAGATGCGCATGCAACGTAGCTTTGCCTTATCTTTCAGCGCTGGCGAATCCTTTATCCGCCCGCCATCAACTGAGGCCGCTGGGCCGCTTAAGATGCCAGCCGGTGGCCTGTTGGTAGGCGTGGGCAAGGGCCAGCATCTCCGCTTCACCAAAAAGCCTGCCAATGAACGTGAGGCTTGTTGGGTTGCCTTTCTCGTTGAAGCCGTGCGGAACCACCACGCAGGGATGCCCAGTGAGGTTGGTGAGAGAGGTATTCAGCGTTGCCAGCGGATTTGGAGTGTAGTCAGAGTAATCAAACGGGACGAGATAAACGTCGATCTCTGAGACGGCACGCGCCATCTGTTGCATGAGCAGCATCCTTACCCTGCTGGCGTTGAGGTAGTCGACGGCAGGAAGCAGGCGGAGCGAATTCTGATGGGCGACGCGGTCCTGGCGCACCAGGTGTTCAGGGCGCATCTCAACGGGATCTTTCAGGGCAGCATTGCCTTCACCGTAAATGATGGCGGTGATCAAAGCGGAGACATTCAATGCCGGCTCCGGCGGCAAGGCCACTTCAACAAGATTGACGCCTAGGCCGCGGATTTTTGCCAGCGCTGCCTGGTCATTGGCGTCAACGGCGGCGGTTTGCCGGGTGTTGGAAAAGGCGGCTTTCAAGTAACCGACCCGCAGTTTGCGGGCGTCGAGCTTTGCGTCCCAACCGAACGGCACATCCACCAGGGAAAGGTCCTGATTATCCGGCCCCTGAATTGCGTTGAGCACCAGGGCGCAGTCTTCAACGCTGCGGCACATGGGGCCAATCTTGTCGAGACTCCAGCTCAGGGTCATGAAGCCGTGGCGGCTGACGCGGCCGAACGTTGGACGCAGTCCTGTGACTCCGCAAATTCCTGAAGGCTCAACGATTGAGCCGCCGGTTTCCGTGCCGATGGAAAAACCAACCAGTCCGGCGGCAGTAGCCGAAGCGGGCCCGGCGGATGATCCCTGTGATCCCATGGAAAGGTCCCATGGATTCTTTGTCTGGCCGCCAAACCAGACATCGTCCAGCGCCAATTCACCTGTAGCCAGTTTTGCAATCAATACAGCACCGGCTTGCGTGAGCCGCGAGATCACGGTGGCATCGGCATCAATGATGCGGTCTTTGAAGGGAGCCGCACCCCACGTAGTGGGATAACCTTTTACGGCTGCGAGGTCCTTGATACCCCAGGGGATTCCGTGGAGTGGGCCACGATAGCGGCCCGCGGCAATCTCTTTGTCGGCCTCACGGGCCTGGCGCATTGCCAGATCCTCTGTCAGCGTGACAACGCAAAGCAGCTTGGGGTTATGGCGCTTGATCCGGGAGATATACATCTCAGTCAGCTCCACGGAGCGCACCTGCCGTGATCGGACCAGTTCCGCCAACTGGGTCACCGGCCAGAAGGCGGCATCTTCAAGATTCTGGGGGCGGGCCACACGCTGAGCAGCGCTCATCTGAAATGGGCGCTTGCTCCGGTCAATCTTCATGCCCGGTATCACCGGATTGAAATAAAACGGCGGAGCAACGCTGTTGTCAAGGTCAATTTTGTGCAGCGCGTCATACTCGGCCAGATGCTGATTAATGCCGTCAAGCATCTTGTCCAACTGTGCGTCAGTAAAAGTTTGTCCGGCAACGGCGGCGGCTGAACGCAGCATTTCTTTCGTGACGCGGGACGGTTTTTCTTCTTCAATTTTTGCCCATAGCACGGTTGGAAGAAAAGCTGAAGCTATACCTAAGCTGGAAAAACAGGCCAGAAACGATCGGCGGTCAAGAGCAGTTCTCATGGTTGCCTTTCCCATCCTTCAATATCAAAATGGTGACTGAGTAGCATAGGAGTTGCAGGACATTCCCGCAAGCGCAAATGGGCGCAGTAACGATAGACCATTGCGTTTGCAGGCATGTGCCATTATTGTTATTCACCCGAAAGAAAATGCATTACAGGAGCCACTTTGTCGATGTCCAAGTCCATTCTTTGTGTCGTTTTTGCAATGAGCACCGCGCTGGCAGCGGCGCAGGCGCAGACCGCGGTTGATCCGGACATCAATCAGAAGATTCGCGCGGAAGAGAACGACCACTCCCAGATCATGCATACCATGCACTTTCTGGCCGATATTTACGGACCGCGGCTGACCGGATCTCCCAATCACAAGGCCGCCGCTGATTGGGCCCTCCAGCAGATGAAGAGCTGGGGCATGGAGAATGCTCATCTGGAACCGTGGGATTTTGGCCATCCGGGATGGATGAATGAGAAGTCAAGCGGCTACATCGTAACGCCCATCAAAGACCAGCTCACCTTTAAAGTGTGGGCGTGGACCCCCGGGACCAAAGGCACGGTGAAGGCCGCAGTCTTCCAAATGACGCCGCCGGAAAAGCCGAAGAAAGAAGACCTGACAGCGTATCTTGATTCGATCAAGGACAAGGTCAGGGGCAAGATAGTGATGGTGGGCAAAGCCGAGGTGGTGCCGGTTGTGATTGACGTCCCAGCGCGGCGGCTGGACGACAAGGTAGTGGTGGAGCGGTTCGACCCCAAGAACCCCAATGCCGGCGGGTTTGGGCCGCAGCGCAACGCGCAGCAACAGCAGGACGCTCCGGGTACCCTGACGGGCCAGCAGATCAACCAGCAGATTGACGAATTTCTGGTGGCGAACCGCGCGCGGATGCGCGTGAATGATGCGCGCATGGGCAATGGACGCATACGCGCTTTCCAGAACCGGACCTATGACATTACCAAGGCGTTGCCAACCGTGGTCCTGCGGAACGAGGATTATGGGCGCATCGCACGCATCATTGCCGACGGCTCCACGGTTGAACTGGAGTTCAATATCCAGAACAAGACCTATCCTGAAGGCAAAACTTCCTACAACACGATTGCGGAAATTCCCGGCACTGACCGGAAAGACGAGATCGTGATGCTGGGCGGGCATCTGGATTCATGGCACTCCGCCACGGGCGCGACTGACAACGCCATTGGATGCGCGGTAATGATGGAGGCCGCGCGAATCCTGAAATCACTGGGCGCAAAGCCGCGGCGCACCATCCGCGTGGGCCTGTGGAGCGGTGAAGAAGAAGGCTTGCTCGGCTCGCTGGCCTATGTGAAAGAACATTTTGGCAGCTTTGAGAACCCAAAGCCGGAATTCAGCAAGCTGGTGGCATACTTTAACGTTGATTCCGGAACGGGACGGATTCGCGGCGCCAGCGTTTTTGGGCCGCCACGGGATGCGGACATTCTGCGCGAAGTCTTATTACCGTTTGCCGATCTAGGCATTGCCGGAGCAATTTCCAGCAAGAACCGCCGCTCAGGAGGCACGGATTCAAGCTCTTTCTCCCAGGCCGGATTGCCGGGCATTGGACTGGGTCAGGACCCGATCGAATATTTCACTGATACATGGCACACCAATCTTGATACCTATGAGCGAATCATTGAAGACGATGTGAAGAAAGATGCGATCATTGTGGCTGCGTCAGTCTATCAATTGGCCATGCGGGACGAGATGCTTCCGCGTTTTACCGCTGCCGATATGCCCGCCAAACCCGAGCCACAGGGAACGCAACCAGCTGCGGCGCAGGCAGCGGGCAGTCCAATGCAACCGGCGCCAGCCAGCGGCGGCGCACAGCCGGAGAAGACACCGGCTACAACACCAAAGAAGTGAGTTGGGTATTAGTGGCGAGCGATGGCGTACAAGCCATTTGAGTACAAGGCAGCGATCAACAACTATTTCACCGTTGAGGGACGGTTAAAATCCGGCTTCGATGGCGAACAAACGGATTCAAACCATCGGCTGATGTAGACCTGAGCATGGGTTTCGCCGCAGAAGTGCCGTGCTCCCTCCGCTTCAGCCGCGGCAGAGCTCCATTTGAGAATGGTCAAGTCAAGATTTCCGCATTGAATCACAAACCAGTGGCTGGGGTTGGTGGTGGTCCTTCCACAAATCTCACACCTGAATTCCTTGAGCGATGTCATAAATCCCTTGTTCCCCGCGGCAGAGACGGGAATTAATCAACACCACGTCTTTGCTCTACTCTGGCAGCACCAGAATGATACCGTTGAATCTACAGTCCTCGTGTTGGCCGGACTCGTTCCGGTTGTTTGCATCTTGTTTCGCACAAATATGGCAAAGCTCTTTTTAATTGCACGTAAAGTATATACGGCGGAAAGGGAGACGCCATCAGCATGCACTGGAGAACGGGTTCTCGACACGAGTGCCGGCGATCAATCGTCGAAGGAAATGAAGCAGGGTGGGATGGAGATCCATATAATCAAAGATCGCGGTCCTGCTAGCAAGCATAGCGGACGCAAAATCACGTATGCAACCTGGCACAGTTTCACCGCAAGCCGCCCGTCCACCGCTGCGAAGCATTGCCTGGGGCATCGTTCTCAACGCAGTAGTTCCAGTCATTCTTTACAAGCTCTCCAAGCGTTACTATTCGCCTTCCGAAGTCACTGCCCTTATCGCAGCCGCCCTCTTCCCCCTGGGCAAGAGCGGTTTCGACCTGATCCTGCACCGACAGCTTGATCCGATTTCCATCGTGGTGCTGTTGAGCATTGCGACGGACGGCGTGGCCCTGGCCTTCGGCGGCAGCCCGCGGCTTTTGCTGGTGCGCGAGTCCATGTTCACCGGCGCTTTCGGTGCTGCCTGTTTTGCCTCGTTTTTATTGCCTCGCCCGATGATGTTTTATTTCAGCCGGTATTTTATTGCAGGTGCTGACTCTGAACGACAGGCAAGATTCAACGCAGCGTGGCAGTTTCCCGAAGTGCGGTTCTGCCATCGGCTGATTACGGCGGTCTGGGGATGTGTATTTTTGGGCGAATTGATCATTCGGCTCGCTCTCATTTATTGGCTGCCCGCGGCATTGGTCTTGGTCTTCTCGCCCATTCTCCTGGGAGTGCTGACCATCGTCACCATGATTTGGGCTTTCCGCTATGGGCATCGGGTCCGGCTGCGGGCCTTGGTATCTTTCACCCAACTTGAGCGCCAAAATGCCATCGACTAGAATGCCCAAAGAGGCGTAGGTATCCAACTCTTAGGTGAACCCTAGGCCGGTGGCCCACTCTTTTCTGTTCGGAAACTCAACGTAAGAAGTTTCTCTAGTCACTGCTGCCG
>DATBCN010000347.1:0-8345 GCA_036270475.1 Candidatus Angelobacter sp.
ATGCTTCGATGATTTCTTCCGCCGTCGCCGGCTTGCGCAGCTTGAGTGAGACCGATTCAGTATGTCCGTCCTCTACGGCCACGCGGTTGCAGTGCGCGCTGAGCGTGAGATCGGCATCAACAATGCGCGAGCCATTGAGCGATCCTTCTTTCAGTGAACCCAGCAGCTTGCGCGTTTCCGCCTCCATCTTGTCTTCTTCTTTGGCGATGTAGGGAATCACGTTGCCCAGGATGTCCATGGAGGGCACGCCGGGATAGCCCGCGCCGCTGATGGCCTGCATGGTGGCAACAAAAATTTTATCGATGCCGAAGCGCCGATGCAGCGGCGCGAGCGCCAGCACCAGCCCGATGGCGGAGCAGTTGGGATTGGTCACCATGAAGCCGCCGTTGTTCTTGTACCACTTCTGCGTCTTGATGAGCGGCGCGTGGTCGCCATTGACCTCAGGAATGATCAGCGGCACATCTTCCGCCATGCGGAAGGCGCTGGAGTTTGAGACTACGGCATGGCCGGCCTCGGCGAAAGCGGGCTCAATCTGTTGTGCGGCGGTGGCGTCCAAGGCGGCAAAGACCAGCTTAGGCGTTGTGCCGTCGGGCGCGGCGGGAGCAACTTTCATAGCCGCGATCTTTGCTGGAATCGGCGTGGCCAGGTTCCACTTGGCTGCTTCACTATAGAGTTTGCCCGCGGAGCGGTCTGATGCCGCAAGCCATGTAATTTCAAACCACGGGTGGTCGTTAAGCAGTTGGATGAATCGCTGCCCGACTGTTCCGGTGGCGCCGAGAATGCCGACTGGAATTTTACTGTTCATGGGAGCCTAAGGTTTAGATTTTAGCATCACGTTTGCGCACACTTGCGGCGCATATGTTGCTCTTTATGGTCTTCCTGTCCTTGCGTCGCGAATTTTGGTTATTCGCGGGCCGCAAGAGAAGAAAAATGTGAGAGAATCGCTGACCAGGCACCAATTCAAACTTCTTTTCTGACGGCTCCCAGATTTTCCGGCCCTGCACGGTTGTGTCTTTATTTACGGAGATAGTTGCATGAGCAAGATCGCGATCCTGTTCGTATTCCTCTTCGGTTTCACCTGTTCCATTTTTGCGGCTGACGCCAAATTGACTCTGGCGGGAAGTCCCTTGATCGTGGTTGATCCGTTCTGCAATGCGGATGGAACAGCCAGCGGCAAGGCGAAGGTGCGCAACGAAGGCAGTGCAGGGTCTGCGCCGATATCCCTTTTTCTTTCGGCAAACGATGTCATCAGCAAGCCAGCGGGCAAGACATTCAATGGCAAGCTGGCAGTCACGGCCATCAATGGTCCTGCGGATGAACAGCCTTCCGGCAAAAAAACGCTTGGGCCGGGAGAGGAAGCATGGATCAAAATTGATGCCAGCCGGATAGGCGAAGGCGAGTGGGAAGCGGTGCTTCAGAACGAGGGCGTGGACATCGGCAAAATCAGGATCATCCGCAATGAACTGCCTTTTCCGGTCAGCATGGACGTGCCCGCCCCGGATGCGCCTGAACTCACGTTGGTAAAGGGCCAGCCGTCATCCTTCCGGTTGAAGAATGATGGTCCCAATGACTACCTGGTAACGTGGGAATACAGCATTGATGGGCATACCCTTCGTCCAGGGGATACAGCGCCGACCGACTGGTGGGACCAGTTGGCATGCTGGGCGCAGAATAATTGCGCAGTTCGGCATGTTGCCTCGTCTCCGGTGGAACTTGCCCGCAATGGGCTGACGCCGGTCAACTTTAATTTACCGGCTGCATGGTTTGGCAGCCCTTTTACCGGACTGTTCAAAGACAATGTTCAAGACGGCCGGCTGGTAGTCAGCCGCGTGGATCCCAAATGCCAATCTGTGGTGGCTACGAAGATTTTCAAGGTCAAGACGCATCTGGCAACGAACTTCGGCAACAGCCGCGAAATCTGGTCCGATGCCTGGGTTTTCTGGTTTCTTCTGCTGGGCGGTCTCTGTTCGCTGACGTTGAACTTTGCATTGCCCAACCAATTAAAGCGGCAGAAGTTAAAGGAAAAACTGGGCGAACTGGGATACCAGATCTCAGGTCTATCCACAAAACTGGCCTCGCGCCTGCGCGTGCTGGCCGGGCAGGAACATAGACTGCTGGGCGATCGCCTGCGCAACCTGACATGGAACAATCCTGACTTCACCACGGAGATGCAAAACATTGAAGTGGCGGCGACCCAGGTGGAGAAGCGCATCCAACTGCTGGACCGGCTGGGCACAACCCGGACGAATTTTGAAAACCAGTGCTCTCTTGATCTTCCGCCCACCATCATTGTGGGCCTGGAAACCCTTTTCGATAAAGTAGCGACCATCGGGAAAAAGCCGGCGTTTGCTGATGCTGACATTCAGACAGGGAACACAGTCATACAGGACATACAGGACCAGATAGATACAAGCGGCAAATCCAATGTCGCGTGGGTAAAGCGGATTTCGGACCGGGTGACAGAGCTGCAAGCACAGTTTAACGCCACCAATGGAGCAATCGGCAAGAGTGCCACCTGGGGTGCCATTAAAACAAATCTCGATGGAGCGGAAAAACGTCTGAGCGCCGCTGATCCAGCGAAAATTGCGGCGGCCGATCCTGCCAAGATCGGCGACAGGGATTACCTTGATCTGGACAGGGCCATGTTCAAGCTGGAACTGGCTGCAACCTACGTGCGCATGGTAGACCCGCTGCCTCAGGGTGATCCTCTTCTGGCAAGCATCAAGGCGCATGAGCCTGACCTGCTGAAAGCGCTCAAGCTTGACGGGTGGGAACAACTCAATTTCGCGCGAAACCTTTTGGAACAGATGCGGCAGGGCAAGTTTGCCAAAGATATTAGCGATGCAGTGACTGCCAAGCAGGTGCGGGTCAAAATAGACCGTCTGCTGATCCGTCAGTATGAGCCATGCGAGTTCTGGGTGGAGTTTCCTCCGGAACTGAATAATGCCAGCGCTCGGTCAGAATGGACCTGTAAATGGGAGTTCACCAACAACAACGAACCCTTGCTCTCCGAGGAAGGCTGGCAGGTGACTCACTACTTCCAGAGAGCGGAAACATACGACCTGAAAGTCACGTTGATCAAGAACTCAGACCGGAGCACGGCGCTGGTAGATGCTGCCGCGGTACCATCCATTAAAGTACAGGAGGAGAAGCGCCGCCGCTGGTCAAGGGTGCTATTTGCCCTTTTCCAATTCAACCTGACGGAAGCGAGGCAAGAATGGAAAAAAAGCCGGACCGGCGCAATACGGGTCCTGGAGCTGATCTGGCTCGTGCTTACGCTGTTTCTCGCTCTGATTGGGATGATAGCGGGGGCGAAGGAGCAGATACTGAAGCTGGACGTGGTGCCGGCGATGATCGCTATTTTCCTTGTGGGATTTGGGGCTGACCAAATCAAGACACTATTGACTAAGCGGCAGAGTTGAGGATGGCGATAGAAGGAAGTCGCTGCTAATCTGTTGCTGCCGCAGCCTTCGCAGTTTCTGCGGGCGTGCGTTTTACCAGATATTCATCGACCAACACCATGACCAGCGCAGCTGTCGGCACGGAGACCAGTGCGCCTACCACTCCTGCCAGCGAGCCTCCCATGGAAAGCGCGATGATTACCGTGAGCGGCGAGAGGTTGAGCGTTTTCTTCATGATTCGCGGCGAGAGAAAAACGCTTTCAAACTGGAAGTAGATGGCAAAGAAGACAATCACGCCAACAAGTTTTTGCGGCGAATCCAGGACAGCGACGACCGAGGCGAGCAAGACAGCACTGATGGGACCGGCAATCGGGAGAATATTGGCGATGCCGGCAAACATGGCCAGCAGATAAAAATACTTGAGCCCAAGCAGCCAGTAGACGACCAGGCTGGCGAGCCCCAAGCTCAACATCAGGAGCATCTGGCCGATCAGCCAGTTGCGCATGCGGGCCTTGGCGCGCAAGAGCGTTGTTTCCAGCCGCGGCTGCTGGTCAAGCGGAAACATGGAAACGGCCCAGTGAAAGGTGCGGTCGCCATCAATAATGAAGTATGCGGTGAGAATGACGGCGGTAAACAGGCCGAAAATGCCGCCGGCAAAATTCAAGAACAGGCCACCGGCGCCGCCGGCAATCTCCGCCGCGTATTTCTGCAGACCGGCAGGATCAATCTTGTTGGCAAAAGGCAGATGGCGGATTCCCTCAGTCAACGCGTCCAGATGCTTGGGCCAGTCAGCGGAGAAGTTGCGCCCGTCGCGGTACACGGGAGGAAGCGCAAAGACCGCGAACAGAGTACCCGCGAGCGCCAGCATGAGAATGAGAAAGACGATGGCGAAGCCGCGCCCGGCACGCCAGCCGTTGATCCGCAGCTTTTGGATCGCGCCAATAGCAGGCGACAAGACCACGGCAAACAGCGCGCCTACATAGATCAGCATGAGCACGTCCCGCACCATGTAAGCAACCCACAGTGCGAGAAGAACGCCAAAAAAGAACAGAATGTCTGACCGGTGGTTGTTCGCCATGTTGCGTTGAGCAGAGTGTAACCTGATTTGGCAAGTTTTCGAAGCCCCAAAGGGCTAGCTCTGTGGGAAGGATTTAGTAATTTAGTGATCTGGTAATTTGGTAATTGGAAAGGCTGCGGGAACTGGATTCAATTACCCACTTACCAAATTACCCATTTACCAACTTCCTTCAGTCTCTCACTACTTCCACATTGCTGCCGGCCACGGTCATCTTGATGATCTTGTACTGGTCATCGACCCATAGGACCCATTGCGTGGAATCTTCATGGCCCTGGTCATTGAGCCAGGTGAGCGATTGCGGGCCATTGGTTTCCAGACTGATCTTGTTCAGTTCGCGTTCGCTGCCTTTTACGGTGACTTTTTCCTGCCCCAGCAGCTCCATGGTCGCGTTGCCGGAGACATGCTGGCGCGGGACCAGAATCACAAACTTGCCGGTGCCGCACAGCAGAGCGTTATCCTGGCGGCGGCAGCCTGTAGCCAGATACCACCACAAAAGGACTTCTCGCTGGGAAAAAAAATTGTCGTCAAGAATGACGGTGGCAGCCGGCAGCATGTGCGGGACGTCCACTTTTTTCTGGTCGGCGGGCAGGATGTGCTCCACCAGCAACTGGTCCTTGAGCTCAACGGAAGATTCTTCTTTTTGCGGGACCGTGGAGCGCCAGATGTAAGAGCGCAGCTCACCCTTGGCGGAGACCTGCATTTCAGCGGTCTGGGTGGCCTTGAACCGGCCATCGTCAAATTTTATTTCAGAGGTAGCGGTGGAATAGTCAGGGCGGCGCTCACCGTTCACGGTTTCCGTGATGTTAAAGGTCTCCGTGCCCACGCGTTTGCCGTTCAGAAAGATTCCAAAGCTGCCGGAATCAGCGACTTTGGAACCGGCCTTTTCCTTGTCTTTGCTTTTGTCGGCCGCGCTTTTGTCGGCGGCGCTTTTATCCGTCGCGGTTAGGCCAACTGACGTGACGAGCATTGCGCTTAAGAAAATGGCCAGCTTTACTGCTTTCACTCTTCTACCTCCGCTTGGGCCGCTGTGAGCAGCCGCTCAATCTCCGCTATGATCCGCTTTACCGGTTTGCCAAGGGTCTGCACCCTGAAGCGGGCCAGTTCGTAGTCCGCGCGCCGGGCGGCAAACAACTCATTGAATTTTTCCTGCTCCTGCGCCAGGGGCCGGACCTTGCTCTCATCGTGGCAACGGCGACGCAATTCTTCCAAAGGCGCTTCCAGCAGCACGGTGATTGCGTCCGCGGCTTCCAGGGCCGCGCGGTTGTGCTTCTGAACAAATGCTCCGCCGCCAAGAGCTATTACCAGATCGCCTGAGGGACTGTGTTCTTGCAGCAATGCCGTCAGGGCCGCGCTTTCCATGCGTCGAAACGCTGCTTCGCCGGAGGCGGCAAAAATCTCCGCAACGGATTTTTGCTCGCGCTGCTCAATCACATCGTCAAGATCAAAAAAATCACAGTGCAGACGTTTGGCCAGCGCGCGCCCCACGGTTGTTTTGCCCGCGCCCATGAACCCAATGAGGACCACGCATCGTTTTGCGTCTGCTCGTCGGGCCATAAGATTTTTCTTTTGAGCGCGTTACGTTATTGCTTCTTCACGCGGATTTTACCACTGAAAGACTGGAGCTCAACCGAAGATGAGCCGGAATTGGAGGTACCTGCGAAGGAACGTCCCTGCTTGGGGACAAAAGAATTGTGGGGCTTGTCCTGCAATGGAAATGCGTTTTCAACCGGGCCAGTGGAGGAGCGCGCCGTGAGATCAACAGACGCCGTGGGAGGAAGCATTACATCAATGGCACCGCTATGCGTGGTGAGAAGGTAATCACCGCCGCCAGAGCAATCGCCCCGGTATTCTATGTTGCCGCTGGTTGTAGATGCGGAAACGCGCTGTCCGGTGACGTTGTTAAGCTGGACCGCGCCTCCAGCCGACTGTATATCAACGCGGCTTAGAGTCACGTCTTTCAAGCTGACGCCGGCGGTCATGCTGCGAACGCGAACGTGTGACTTGACGACATTCTGCAGCGTGATCTGGCCGGTTTCAGAGGAGAGGCCGATATCGCCGTTCAGGCCATCCGCTGTAATTGGCGCAGAGGTGGTATTTACATTTACGGAAACGCCGGCAGGGACGGTAATTTCATAGTCCACTTTTGCTTCATCGGCGGTGGGCCGTTCATTGGGAAGCGCGTGCGTGCGGAGTTCAACGCGCTGTTTGTCGCTGCTGCTATTTTGGTCGACTTCAATTTTTTCAGAGTGCGTAACGTACGTGACCAACACCTGGCGGCCATTGCCTGAGTGCAACACAACGGAGCCGCCGTTGTTCACAATGTTCAGCGTGCCGCCAGCGGCGATATCGAGCTTGGTTTCTTTGCGGGCTTCAGCGGCATGTGCTGTGGCCATGCAAATGGCAGCTATTAAGCCTGCTGTTGCAGCGAGCCGCACTACCTGCCGTGCCCGTGGAGAAATCTGGCTACGGTCCATCATCGTCGATTCACGCATGGCTGTTTCAAGCCTTCCTCACCGGTTCAGGGTAATGAACGGGCGGTTGCCATCTGATAGAGCATTTCCTTTTGCTGGTACGCATTCTGCAGCAGTTCCTTCGCGGTTGCGTCCTCAGGATCGCGCTCTACCGCCTGCTGCGCGTCAGCGATATAGGCGTTCACGTCACGCAGGCTGCTTTCATAAGCGCCGCGCGCATCCGGGGCTGCCTGTGAAAGCTGGGCGATCAGCATTTGGTCGTCGCTATTAAATTGTGCAGGTTCTGCACTGCTATTCTGCGCCGACAACCGTGTTGGTGGCAACTGTTTTGGCCTGTAGTTGGTTAGCACAACGGCAAAAACGATTACCGCTGCAAGGGCCATGATCCATCCTATGGGCGTCCAGCTTTTGGCTTGGTGCGGGGTCGAGTTTTTCTGTAAATGTCCCGGGCGGGACATTCGACCCTCCAACAATCCCTCACGCTGCAGAGATTGTTCAATTTTGCCCCAAACCCGGGGGTTCGGATCTCGCATGGGTAAAAGCAATTTGGCTTGTTCGGCGATGTAGCGCAGGTCCTGCACCAGCGCGGCACAGTCCGGGCATGTCCGCAGATGGGATTCGTTCTCGCCCTCTCCGCCGGACTCGATAATGTAAGGCAAAGCTTCCTGGAATTGCTGGCAGTTCATTTTTTCGTATCCTCTCCCAACGTACTTGCAGGGGGAAACCAAAACGCGCTCTCTTTTTCTGAAGTTTCCGTGCAGCGAACTATCGCTTTGTCCCCGGTCGCTTCATTCGCGTTATTGGGCTCGGTCTTGCTCTCAGCCGCGGATGACTTGTCTATCTTCTATCTGCGGGCGGCCTTTTCGGCTCTGCTGAGTTTCAACAGGTCGCGCAGTTTCATGCGCGCCTTGTGTAATTGCGACTTGCTGTTGCCAATCGAACAACCCATCATTTCTGCAATCTCGTTGTGCTCATAGCCTTCAACGTCATGCAGGACGAAAATGATTCTGTATCCCGGCGGCAGGCTTTCAATCGCCCGCTCCAGGTTCACCCGATCAATCGACCCCGCCAGCACATTGTCCCTGGCCCCGATGTCTTTCTTCGGCCCGTCTTCATGCTGCGGTTCCAGCGCCTCATCCAGCGAAATCTCCGGAAGGCCTTTCTTTCTCAGGTGCATCAGCACCACGTTCACCGCCAGCCGATGCAGCCACGTTGAAAACGCCGACTCGCCCCTGAACGTCGCAATCTTGCGATATAGCTGCAAGAACGCTTCCTGCGTCAGGTCTTCGGCCTCGGCCGTATTGCCCGTCATGCGCAGGCATAATGAATACACGCGGCGTTTGTGGAGCCCATAGAGCCCGGAAAACGCCTCCGCATCGCCGGCTTTAGCTCTGT
>DATBCN010000348.1:0-1652 GCA_036270475.1 Candidatus Angelobacter sp.
CCTAGATGTTCGGCGATTTTGCGCGCATGAGTCGCTTCGTTATACACATCTTCATGGAAGCCGATGGTAAACGTCTTCACCGGACGGCTGCTCTGCGACTGCATCAAGGCGACTACTGCCGAAGAGTCAATGCCGCCAGAGAGAAACGCTCCGAGAGAAACGTCGTCAATCATGCGTAATCGGACCGCTTCGGACAGCTTCTCATGCAATTGGTGAATGACCTCTTCATCACTGCACTGCACTCGCGATTCCAATCCCCGGATTGCCACATCGTGCGCCGACCAGTACGCGCTGAGCATCGGGGACTTGTCCGCGGAGCTGAGCGTCAGAATCTGTCCTCCGGGGAGCTGGTGAATACCGTGGTAGATGGAGTATGGCGCTGGAACATAAGCACAGCGCATATAGGCAGCTAGGGTGTCACGGTCAATTCTGCCCTGAAATCCCGGGAATATCTTCAGGCTTTTGAGTTCTGATGCGAAAACAAAGCTCCCATCAATGGAGCCATAATAGAGAGGTTTGATTCCAATCCGGTCTCTTACCAGATGAAGCCGCTGTTCAATGTTGTCCCATAGCGCGAAGGCAAACATCCCTACAAAACGCTGGACCGCGGCATTCAGCCCCCAGCATTCAATGGCCGCCAGCATAACTTCAGTATCCGAATGTCCCCGCCAAGGATGCGGGCCAAGTTCCGCGCGAATCTCTTCATAGTTGTACACCTCGCCGTTAAAAATAATGGTGTATCGGCCTGAAACCGATGCCATGGGCTGACGCCCTTCAACCGAGAGATCAATGATGGAAAGCCTTCGGAAGGAAAGCCCCAGTCCCGCATTGCGATCATAGAAGACGCCAGAATCATCCGGCCCGCGGTGGGCCAATAGTTCACCCATCCGGCTGAGAAGTTCAACCGGGGAGCCAGCGAGCGGTTTTTTTAACCAAAAACCTGCAATGCCACACATGGGAATTTTCCTGGTTCTGGGGGACCCAACTGCCGTGAGTGCCTGATCAAATCTAACATTCTGGCCTGTGCCCTGTAGTTATTTTCCGTGATGCTGGTCAGAAGAGCCGTGAGTATTCATCCGCGATTTGTTGTGGGTTGAATCTCCGCAAACACTCTTCAGCTTGCGAGGGCTTTCCGTGTGTCTCCTTTTGCTGGCTGAGTATGGAAACAATTGCATCCGTCAGGGCACCGGTGTTCTCCGGCGGAACCAGGACGATTTGCGGCGCAGACCGCTGAATCTCCCGGATTCCGCCGGGGCAATCCGTGGCCACTACGGGAGTGCCCAACGCCAGGGCCTCCAACACTGCATTCGGCAACCCTTCATAACGTGACGGCAGAACAAACACATCAGCGTACTTCAGATACAACCACGGATTAGCCTGAAAGCCCATGAAACTTACAGCGGAGTTTATCCCCAGGCTTACCGCTTGCTTTTTAAGACGCGCTTCCAGCGGCCCCTCTCCCAGAATGGTCAGATGTGCTCCTGGGACCCGTTGCAAAATCGCCGGCAACGCATCCAGTAATAGGTCCATGCCCTTTTCTTTACGCAGCCGTCCGGCTGCAACCAGGTTGGGGCCGGGAGCAGTAAAAGGATTTGCCGCCGCCGCTGCCATATACGCAATCATTTCGGCGTCCACTGGATTATAGATGCGGA
>DATBCN010000349.1:0-9261 GCA_036270475.1 Candidatus Angelobacter sp.
TACGGAGAACGAGTCTCTGCTGCTGCTTTTGAAATTACACCACGCTGGAGTCCTGGAACCCTATGTGCTGTTCAGGCTGAGCGATGAAGGTATTGTCAAGGACTATGCTGCTTACCGGGCCGCGAACCGAAGCAAGCTGGAAGAATATCTGGACAAGTTTGTGGTGCCGGCGGCCGCAGACCTGAAAGCAGGAAGCGAGAAATAACGGCGCTTCGCCGCGCGCCAGCCTGCGGCGCGAGGAAGGAAGCCCTTCCATTCTGTTACCGGAGAGTTCCGTCCCCGGCTACAGATTGTTGCGCCGCCGGTAGGGACTTGTGCGCGGCTGCCCATTTGTTTTAACAGCTATTTCCATGGCCGGGTTACGTCCTAAGCAGGCCAAACCCGTGGAAGCTAGCGACGACACTGCGCGAAAATGAACAGCTCGGCAGCGATGTTTTGTCAAGGCGTGTCCGGAAGGGATGTGGGTGGACAGGTCATTGCAGACCTGCTCGGCCAGAGCAATCGTCCCTTGATAAAGGAGTCTTTCTGCCGCTACCAGACACGGCATGCCTTTTCATGCACCAGCGGTTTTCCTTTGGCGCAGCCAAAGGCCCGGGCGAACTCCGGCATATTGGCTACGGTATTGTTCACGCGATATTTGGGGAGTGAATGCGGATTCGTCAGCACCACCGTGCGCATGGTTTCAGGACGCAGCTCTTCACACCAATTGTTGGCAAAGGAAAGAAAGAAACGCTGTATCTCAGTAAGACCGTCATTGCCTTTCGTCTCCAGGGTTTTGCCTTGTTGTTTCAGCGTGTTCTCCAGGCCGATCAGGGCCAGGTAGATTCCTCCATTGTCTGCCGTATCTTCACCCTGGGTAAGCAGGCCGTTTTGCTTCACGCCGGCTTCAGGGATTTCTTGTGTGTATTCGTCAGAGATGCACTTACCGCGTTCGTCATAATTTTTGGCGTCCGCTGCGGTCCACCAGTCGTGGAGATTTCCCTTGTCGTCAAACTTGCGCCCCTGGTCGTCAAAGCCGTGCGTGATCTCGTGCCCAATCACTGATCCTTCCGCGCCAAAGTTAGTGGCGTCGTCGGCCTCGCTGGAGAAAAACGGGGGTTGCAGAATTCCAGCCGGGAAGTTGATGGTGTTGAACTGGGGATCGTAATACGCATTGATGGTGGGCGGCGTCATGGTCCAGTCATAACGGTCGATGGGCTTGCCGATCTTCTGTACCCAGCGGTTGAATTCAAAAACGGTGGCACGATGCACGTTTTCCAGATACGTGTCCGGCTTGATCTCCACCGTGGAGTAGTCGCGCCATTTGTCCGGATAGCCGATTTTATCCAGGATGGCATGGAGTTTGGCGCTGCCTTGCTTTTTGGTTTCCGGGGCCATCCAGGAGAGGGTGCTGATGTCCTGGTCCAGCGCGCCTTCTATCGCCTTCACGATCCGCAGCACGCGTTCCTTGCTCTCCGGCGGAAATGCGCGCGATACGTAAACCTGGCCCAGAGCTTCGCCCAGTGCGTTGTCAGCGGAGAAAACGCAGCGCCGCCAGCGCGGCGCCAGTTCAGGAGTGCCGCCAAGAGTGTGGTTAAAGAAATTGAAATTCTCCGCGACAAATGCCTTACCCAGATAAGGCGCGGAGTCGTGCGCCAGATGCCATTTGAGATATACCTTCCAGTGGGCAAGCGGATGCTGCTGGACCGCGTGCTCCAGCCCGCGGAAAAAATCGGGCGAAGTCACCAGAAAAGCAGGCTGCGCGGGGGCATGGACCAGCGCGAGATAGCGCTGCCAATCAAACGAAGGCGCCAGCTTCTGGATCTGTGCCAGGGCCAGTTTGTTATTGATGTTCTTGGGATCGCGCCGCTTGACGGCATCCATGGCCGCTTTGGCCAGATCGGTTTCCATTTTCAGAACGACGCCTGCGTCCGCCATCGCCTGGGCCGGGGATTCTCCGGCCAGTTTCAACATGTTGGTTATGTGGGTTACATATTGCTTCCGCACTTCAGTCGACTTGGCGTCATCGTTGAGGTAAAAGTCGCGGCCCGGAAGCGCGAATCCACCCTGGTCAAACTGTGCCACGGTCTTCTGTGCATCGTCATAATCCTGCAGTGCGGTAAAGCCGAACATGGGTGCAAACGTGGCGTTGTCATCCACTGCCCATGCGCTGCCTATGGTGGAGTGCTGGTGCGCAAGCTGGTCCGCCAACTGGGATTTCTGCTGCAAAGAGTCAATGCGCTGCAGTTCCAACTGGAAGGCTTTTGCGGAGGCTGACTCGACGGTGTTCTCATTCATGCAACTCGTCCAGTAGTCGCCGATTTTTTGTTCCACGGGCGTGCGGCCCTGCTTTTTGGCGGCCGCAGCCTCAAGCGACTGGCGCAGGACGGTTTCATTCCACTCCTGCAGCGGCCCGGCCACGCCCCAGGCTGACCGGTCCGGGGGAATTGGATTGGCGGCAAAAAACTTGCTGCATGAATATTGATAAAAATCCGTGCAGGGATCAATCTGAGGGTTCACCTGGTCAGCGCTTAACCGCTGGAGTTTGGGCAGGTCCTGGCCAGGGCCTTTCTGCTGCGATACGGCAGATAAGGACACGAATGCGAGAAGAACAACCAGCGCATGGCGCATTTTTTTTGAAACCCTCCTTGAAATTGAACGCTCTGAGAATGCCTAGCCGAATGTCTATGCATCAGACGTACCAGCATTAAGAATGATAGGCCAAATCTCTTGGCGCGGAGAAAAATTGACATTTTTGTTCCCCGGGGATTTGCCTTGGGCCACCGGATATATGGACATTTGCTTCCAATCCGGCGTAACTTGGAGAATATGGCAACCTCTCCGAATGGCCGGCTTACAGACCGGCAGTTTACCCGCATCTCACGGGTACTGGCCGAACCAAGACGATACCAGATTCTTAAGGAGATTGGGGCCTGCAGCAATCCCACACCCTGCACCAGGCTGCACAAAATCCACCGCGTGAGCGCTGCTACTCTTTCGCACCACCTAAAAGAACTGAAGACGGCGGGCCTGATCAAGATTGTGCGTGAAGGCAAGTTTGCCAACCTTATTCTCCAGCGCAACGTTTTGCAGGCTTACCTGGAGCGGCTTGCAAAAATTTAATCTGACGGTTCTGAACCCAAGTGACGCCTTGCGGCATCCATTACACAGTTAGATATTTATCGAATTGATAGCCATCGAATTAACAAACCATGAAATTGACAGCCATAAAATTGGGAAACCGTGAAATTGGGAAAAACAAATCGAGAGGAGAACGCAAATGAGTAATTTGGCGGGGAAAGTAGCCGTTGTGACGGGCGCATCCAAGGGGATCGGCGCGGCCATCGCGAAGGGTTTGGGCGCCGCTGGCGCAAAAGTGGTGGTGAACTACAGCTCCAGCAAGGAAGGCGCGGACCGCGTGGTTGCGGAGATTACCGGCAAGGGCGGTAAAGCCATAGCCGTCCAGGGAGACGTGGCCAAAGCAGCTGACGTGCAGCGTTTGTTCAAAGAAACTAAGAAGGCGTTTGGCTCGCTGGACGTGCTGGTAAACAACGCCGGCGTATATCAGTTCCAGCCGCTTGAAGCGGTCACCGAGGCGGAGTTCCACCGAACGTTTAATATCAACGTGCTGGGACTCATCCTGGCGACGCAGGAGGCAGCAAAGCATTTTGGCCCAGAGGGTGGAAGCGTGATCAATATTGGCTCCGTGGCAAGCTTGAAGACGCCGCCGGCGTCAGTGGTCTATTCCGCGACCAAAGGCGCCGTGGACGCAGTCACGCGTGTGCTGGCGAAGGAGCTGGGGCCAAAAAATATCCGGGTCAACTCAATCAATCCGGGTGGAGTGGAAACCGAGGGCACCCATACGGGTGGAGTCGTGGGCAGCGACTTCCAGAAACAAATGGTGGCGGAGACGCCGCTGGGACGATTTGGGCAGCCGGAAGACATCGCGCCGATCGCTGTGTTTCTGGCATCTTCGGCCTCGGGATGGCTGACGGGTGAGACCATCGTGGCCTCTGGCGGTCTTCGGTAAGACCATGCGTTTACGGCGCGCCCTCTGCCATGAAGATATGCGCGGAGGGCGTGATGCCATAATCTTCAACCTTAAAAAAAATCGTGCTTGACTTTTGACCGCACCGTTTATTTTCCAGCTTTTGCTTTGGCCAGATCTTCCCGGCGCTTTGCCGCCCAGCCCTCTTTGATGGTTTGGCGGGCGCGTCCCAGGGCGAGTGCGTCAGCGGGAACAGGATCAGTGATGGTTGATCCGGCGGCCACGTAAGCTCCCTTACCGATGCGCACCGGCGCTACCAGCGTTGAATCGCTCCCGATGAAAGCTCCGTCTTCGATCACGGTTACATGCTTATTCACGCCATCGTAATTGCAAGTGATGGTGCCTGCGCCCACGTTTACGCCGGAGCCAATATCGGAATCGCCTAGGTAAGTAAGATGGTTGGCTTTGGAGCCGCGACCCAGGCGGGTCTTTTTAGTCTCAACAAAATTGCCTACGTGCGCGCCTTCACCAATCTCACTCCCGGGACGAATATGACAGTACGGGCCGAGCTGCGCGCCTGCAGCAACACTGGACTGATCGATAATGCACCCCGGCCTGACCAGGACATTTTCCGCGATTTGCGAATCGCTGATGATGCTGAACGACCGTATGCGGCAATCCGGGCCGATGTGCGTGCGGCCAAGGATCTGGACGAATGGTTCCAGAGTTGTGTCCGCGCCGATCTCTACATCCGGATCAATCACACATGTCTCCGGCCGGTAGATGCTTACCCCCGAGGCCATCAGCTCATTGCATTTTCGCGCTCGCAGTGAAGCGTCCAGCAATGAAAGTTCGGCCAGCGTGTTTGCACCCAGGACTTCAACCGCGTCATCGGCTTTCAGAGCAACTACCGTGGCCTTGCTCTTTACCAGCAGCGCCGCCATGTCAGTAAGATAAAATTCGCCGTGAGCGTTGGCCGTGGTGAGGCGGTCAATGTTGGCGAACAGCGGCTTGGTTGCAAACGCGTAAATACCGGAATTGATCTCCCGTTCTTTCTGTTGCGTTTTGCTCAGTGCCTTCTGCTCCACAATCGCCTTTACACGATCACTGCCGGCGCCGGTGCGGAGGACGCGCCCGTAGCCAAAGGGATCGGGCGGCTCAGCGGTAAGAATCGTCATGGCTGCTTTTTTCGCGCGATGGAAATCGCGCAAACACGCAATCGTTTCCGTCCGGATCAGGGGCACATCGCCGGACAGCACAAGAATGTTCTGGTATCCGGCAACTTGTTCGCGGGCGCACATGATGGCGTGCCCAGTGCCGCGCTGGTCAGCCTGCAGGACAAATTTCACTCCCATGGGGCCAACCGCCGCGCGCACGTTCTCAGCTTGATGGCCGATGATGACATAAATATTTTCTGGCGGAACTATCTTCGCCGCTGCCCTGACGACATGCGCCAGCAAAGGCTGTCCGGCGATTTCATGCAGCACCTTGGCGCGTTTTGACTTGAGCCGGGTGCCCTTGCCGGCAGCCATAATCACCACGGCAAATGCACTGGCGCCGGTCATCTTTGGGGGGGCGACGGATTGTTGAGGCGTCGATTTAGGCATGGAACCATCATCTTAGGATTTGCGGGGCCAAAGCGGAAGTGTCGCCCCTCTCCTCTGCCAACTGCATTACCTCCTGGCAGAGACGGTCGGTAGCGTGGCGGGCAAAATCGCTTTCCAGGATGAAATTGCCCGCAATGCACTTTACTCCGAGTTGTTCAATGGCGGGAATATCAGCTTCCACCTGTTGCGCGTGCTCTCCGGCATAGCGCTCTTTCATGCTGGCTGAAACCGGAGCAGTGTTCACCAGCGCATAATCGAAAATCTTGCGGGGCGAATGGTCATTGATGGCTTGGATGTGGTCCGAGGCTTTTTTGTCCAGGCTTTCATTGGCTTCCGTCATCAGGTTGCAGATAAAAACTTTTACGGCATGCGAGTCAGCAATGGCTTCAGGGATTCCGCGCACGAGCAGGTTTGTGACCAGGCTGGTAAAAAGCGATCCCGGCCCCATGGTGATTACGTCCGCCGCGGCAATGGCGGCAAGCGCCTGCGGCAGAGGCTCAGGATTCGGCGGCACCATCTGCAGTTCAACGATGCGGCGCTGGCTGGCATTGATGTTGGTTTCGCCCAGCACATGCGAGCCGTCATCCATGATCGCTTCAAGCTGCACGTTGGCTGAAGTAGCAGGCAGAATATGGCCGCGCGTGGCCAGAATTTCCGACGCTTTCTTCACGGCGACGGCAAAATCGCCGGTCATGGCCGTGAGCGCGGCCAGAAAAAGATTGCCAAAGTTGTGTCCTTCGAGATCACCCGTGCTGGAAAAGCGGAACTGGAAGAGTTTGGAAATCAGGTTCTCATCTTCAGAGAGGGCCACCAGGCAGTTGCGTACGTCGCCCGGCGGAAGCATGCCCAGCTCACGCCGCAGGCGCCCGCTGGAACCGCCATCGTCGCTCACCGTGACCAGCGCCGTAAGATCAGAGATGTAGGGTCCTTTTGGCGGCGGCTCACCGGCATGGACCGTATATTGTTTGAGACCTTTTAGAAGCGTGGACAAGCCAGTGCCGCCGCCAATGGCAACCACACGTATTCCCCTGGCTGAGCGGCCGCGGTTCTGCTCTGCTGCGCGCTGCATCGGCTTCTGTCCTAGCGTTTCCTTTGCTCAGAACTGGATGGGGGCGGATCTGTAGGTTCGGGATACAACAATTCAGTGAATCTGGGATCGTCAGCCATATTCTGGAAGTCAGAATCATTGCGGGCCTGGAACCTGTTCTGCGGATTCAGGCGGATGGCTTCACCCAGGTTTTTCAGCGAACTTTCCACCTGGCCGGTAAGGCAATCCACCACGGCCATGCCGTAGTAGGCGAAATCAGCTTTGGCATTCTGCTTGAGTATTTTCTCCATATGGCCGCGGGACTGGTCAAACTGGCCCGAATTCATCAGTGAGACGGCATAGTCAAAATGCTCTTCATGGGTCTTAAAGGTAGTGGACGCCCCGGTTAACTGCTGGTTGCACAGGTTCAGATGGACGCGGGCGCGATCAATCAACGCCGTTTGAGCGCCGGCGATGATCTTCTCCAGCAGGGCCTTGGCTTTCTCGAATTTATGCTCCTGCATGGCGCGCAAAGCAGTCTCATAGTTTTGCACAGCTTGTGCAAAACCAGGGTCTTCTTTGAAAGTCGGCTTGTGCGGAGGGGCAGGTTGTTTCTTCCCAGACATCGTCGTTCGATTCCTAATGGCTTGTGTTTCCTGAGGTTTAGCAGGCGAACGTTTAAGACTTCCTGCCGCTTTTTTCTTCATTCTATTGTTTCCTTGCGGCCCGAGTCGGAATGGCGATGAGTACAGGCTGTGGAAATCGGAAGATCAGCTATCCCGCCAGCGACAGGGCTGCCTAAGGGGTGCAGCCCTTTATACGCAGAAATTCTGGATGCGTCAACTGCACCAAATTGTGTGCGATTACTTTATCGGAGGCACGTTCTGAAGGTCAATCAACTTATAGTCGCCATGGATGATGCCGGCACGGATCGTCTTGGCTGACATGCCTTTCCTGGATTGCTGATAAGAATAAAGAGCTTCCTGCATGCAGGTACCGCAATTAGCGCCATGCGTACTCTCAAAGCAGCTACGCAGGCTGGCATGGCCATGACCACGGTCACAAAAACAAAAACAAGGCATCTGATAGAGAACGGACGATGCGCGCGCGGCGGCTTTGTATGATTCCGTCTGCGCTGGAGCAATAAAGCCTGAAGCGGCCAGATCTTTTTGCGTGAGCAGCGGCGGCAGCTTGGCGCCGGCGGATGGTGCGGCGGGATGGAACGCTGGAACAGCCGGCTCCTGGTTATTCAACTGCGCATGAGTCATGGCAGCAGCAAGAAGAATCGCTAGCACACCCAGAAAATGTTTCATACAGGCTTATTTTAGCGCAGAACAGCCATACGCCAAAATGAAGTTCGGGGCCGCGGCGAACTACGTATAATCTATAATCCAGTTATCTATTTGGGAGCATAAAGCTAAATGGAGACGCCCAATCAGGAAACGAACCAGATACAGCCAGAGGCGGCTCCCCCTGCTGCTGAACCGGATTATTTACGCACATTGCGCACCTGGATGCGCGATCTTTTCTTCTGCGTCGTCATATCTTTCTTCATCATTCTATTTGTTTATCAGCCGGTGCGGGTGGAAGGCGGCAGCATGGAGCCGGGCCTTGAAGACCAGGAGCGCATCGTCATCAATAAGCTGGCCTACCGGCTTGAAACCATTGATCGGGGCGACATTGTGGTCTTCCATTATCCGCGGGACACGCACAAGAGTTTCATCAAACGCGTGATTGGCCTGCCTGGTGACCACATCTACATCGCGTTTGGGCGCGTCTTTGTAAATGGCAATCAACTGCCGGAACCATACGTGCCTTCGGATTACCAGGATGCCAGATCATTCGCGGAAATAGTCGTCCCCAACAACGCTTACTTTGTTCTGGGCGATCATCGGTCCATGTCCAATGACAGCCGTGAATTCGGTCCCGTGATGCGCGGTTATATTTATGGCAAGGCCGTTTTTGGCTATTGGCCCATGGAGAAGCTGGGCATCCTGCACTGAAATCAACGATGTTTACAAAAATTCAAAGTAGCCCTTGTCCGCAAGCTGGCCAGAAAACGTCTGGGAAAAGACATTGCGCCCTTGAACACGTTTGCCACCCATCCTTAGTTCTCAAAAAGCGCTATTCCGAGCGCAGAGAAATCATGGGATCAATGCGTGCCGCGCGGCGGGCGGGAAGGTAACTGGCCAACAACGCGATTGCCACCAGCAGGAAAGCAATGGCGGCAAAGGTGACTGGGTCTGTTGCAGCAACGCCAAATAGAAAGACGCTGACCACGCGGGTAAAGGCAAAAGCCGCCAGCAGCCCCACCAATACGCCAAGCAAAGCCAGAATCAATCCCTGTTTTACGATCAACTTCAGGATGCCGTGTTGCGTCGCGCCCAACGCCATGCGGATGCCAATCTCACGCTTGCCCTGGTTTACCAGATAAGACATGACTCCGTAGATGCCGATGGTGGCAAGAGCGAGCGCCAGTCCGGCAAATGCACCCAGCAGGATTGTGGAGAAGCGCCTGCGGGCCAGAGAGCCGGCGACGCGCTGTTCCATGGTAAGCACGCGGAACATGGGCAGGTCACGGTCCAGCTCATGAAGTTCATGATTCACGGCGGAAGCCAGCGCGGCCGGGTCCGTTGTGGTGCGCAGGACCACGTTCATGC
>DATBCN010000350.1:0-4368 GCA_036270475.1 Candidatus Angelobacter sp.
GCGGCGGAGAAGATGAAGTCCGGAGCGGCAGCGTAAGCAAATGGCGGAGACCAACACAATTCAGCTCGAAATCGTGACGCCGGAGCGGCTGGTAGTGAACGATACCGCCGAGTACATTGAGATTCCTGGCAAGACTGGATATCTCGGCGTGCTGCCCGGCCACGCGCCGCTCATCACAGAGATTGCCGTGGGCGAGATCAGCTACACCAACGCGGGCAAGACAAAACGCCTGGCGGTGGCATGGGGCTTTGCCGAAGTGTTGCAGAACAAAGTCACGGTCCTGGCCGAGACCGCGGAAAAAGCCGAAGAGATTGACACCGCGCGCGCCGAAGCCGCCAGGAAAAAAGCCGAAGCCGAGTTGCAGAAAGCCGGCGTGGACGGCGACAAAGATGCCCAGGCAGCCCTGGATCGGGCGAACGCTCGGCTGGATGTAGCGGGCAAGGCAAAGAGCTAATCGGCGTTAAATCAACTTCTTCGGTAAGAGATATGTAAATCCCATAAATACCTCCCACCGTGTGCTGGTTGAGGTAAGACCGCGATTTTGCGCTGAACGGGCCTAGATCAGAGCGCGCAAACGGCTGAGTTTGCAGCAGCAGTTCCAGTCGCGACGTGGGCGAGAACTTCAACACTTCATTGAAGCTTACCTGGTTGGGCAAATCAGGCGAATGTTCGGCGCCCAACACGCCAGTCTCAAATTGCAGATAGCCGACTAAAAATGAATTTAGCTTAAAGAACCAGTCCGGGCAGAATTTATTCCAAGTTCTTTTGCCAAAAGCTAATTGAAATTCGCGCTGCCAATGCGCAGTGTTGTCCGCGTCTGTTTGCCGTGTTGCGTTTTGGCTTCTTCAGTAGTCTGGTGTGCCCATGCGCCGTACACCTTGTTGCCGAACGTGGTAATGGCAAGATAGTCACCCAGAAAGTCGCCTTCAGCCGCGAAACCGTTAGGGTCCCAGGTGTAATTCTGGAAGGTTTTACCACCATCGGTGGAGCGGGCCAGGGTCACGGTGGTTTTCTCATTGTCCGTGCGGCGGTCATAAAAAATCAGATTTACAGCGCCGCTTTGCGGGTCCACGGCCATCCATTGAAAAAACTGGTCATGGCCATTATGGATGGGATCACTGTTCACGCGTACCGGCGCGCTCCAGGTGTGTCCATGGTCGGCGGAGGACGACGCAAAGACATCAACATCGCCGTTGGAATAATCACTCCAGGCAACATAGAGACTGCCACCTTTCTTGCCGTGTGACGAGCTCTTGCGATCCGTTGTGCTGGTGTCCATGCCGATCTGGGGAAAGCCGTTGGAGCGGGAGACGCCTGTAATGCCAAAGTATCCCGGACCGGCGGGAATGATGCGGCGCTCTTTGCTGAAGGTCGCGCCTCCATCGTGGGAGACGGCCATCATGATGCCGTCACGGTCGTCCCAGATGGTGTAGAGGGTGCCGTCAGGCCCAACCACGCCGTGGAAGCCTTCCAGCGCGCCGTTATCATCGCGGGGCAGGCCGGAAACGCTGCTCAACTTGACCGGCCCGGACCAGGTTTTCCCTTCATCCGTGGAACGCGAGAACAAAAGGTCGCTGGCGCCCAGGGTGAACTGCGTCCAGCCGATGTAAAGATTGCCGGCATGAGGACCTGCGGTGTCCGCCACCACCCATGGTTTGTCTTCAAAAGGAATTTCAGGAGTGGATTCATGGGAGATGATGGTGATTGCCTCAGGCTCCCAGGTTTGGCCGCCATCGAGCGAGCGGCGGATGAAGATGCCGTTGCGCGTCGCGCCTTGCGCCCAATAATTGGTTGTGCCCAGCTTGTCAAAGGCGATGTAGCAAAGAATGGCATGGCCGGCCGCGTCATAGGCAAGAGAGACATCGCCGGAGACACGATAGTTTTTTGGTGCTGTGCCTTCAGCTACCTTCCACGTTTGCCCGCCGTCTTTGGAGTAAGCCACGCTGGCGGGCACCTGCCACGCGGCCACCAATTGTTGCGGATTGCCGGGATTCACGGCAATTGCCGGCTCATTGAAGTAGCCGGGCTTGGGGGTTATCTCCGTCAGATGGGACCTGGGCGCGGGCGGCAATTTCTGCGCCAGCAGGCCCACGGAACACAGTGCAAATAAAAGAGCTGATATCTTCATATGTCCTAAAATCAGATAAGGCTTAAATCAGATGGGTTTTAGGTTCGATTGCGTTTTAAATCGGCTCACATTGTAAATGACAGTATTCCTGTGCTCACCGTCACGTCCGGCACACGTCTTATAAAAGATATAATCTGCCTTCACATTGATGCGCGACGCTCGATACCAGACAATTCCACAAGAGGTGCAAATCCGAAATGCGTAAATTCCTTTCGCTGACATCCGGCGCCGGACTGGTCCTGTTGTTTTGCTTTTCACTGCGTGGTCTGGCGGCCAATCCGGCTGAACCTGCCGCTCCCGCCCACGATGGCACCATGCCCGCGCTGACGGCCATTGCCGGACAAGGCATGATGAGCCAGGAAGCCTACGACGATCTGGAAGAGCTTTCCGACTACATTGGCGGGCGAGTGACTGGTTCACCGCAGGCGGCGCAAGCCGTGGAATGGGGCATGCGCAAGATGAAAGCGATGGGGCTGGAAAACGTGCATGCGGAAAAATGGCAGATTTCGCGCGGATGGACCAGAGGTTCCGCCGAAGCCGAACTGGCTGCGCCGATCCATCGCCGCCTCACCGTTGACGCCATGGGTTGGGTGGGTTCCACCAAAGCCGGCGGAGAAGAGGCCGAGATTGTGCCGGTCAACATCAACAAGCTGGAAGAGGAGATGAAGAGCAACTCCGCTGCATGGTCGGGCAAGGTATTGCTGATCGTGAAGAAGGGCGCTGCTCCACCTCCGGGCATGGGCAACTTTGCCCGCTTTGGCGACTTCCTGAAGAAAGCTCATGAAGCCCACGCCGTGGCCATCATCGGCGGGCAGGGAGGCGGATTTCCCGCGGGCATGCATCTTACCCATACCGGGGCCATGGGTTTTGATACCTACTATGAAATCCCGGTGGTGAGCATGATTGCCGAGGACCAGCAGAAGATTGACCGTTTTCTGGAACAGGGAAAAACCGTGCGCATCAAGATCAACGTGCAGAACCGCGTGAGCAGCGGGCCGGTGGATACGGCCAACGTGGTGGGCGAAATCCGCGGAACCGAGCATCCGGAGCAGGTGATTGTTGTGGGCGGGCATCTTGATTCCTGGGACCTGGCCGACGGCGCAACCGACGATGGCTGCGGCGTGGCCACCACCCTGGGCGCGGCCAAGGCCATCATGCTCAGCGGATTCAAGCCGAAACGCACCATCCGCTTTGTGCTCTTCACCGGTGAAGAGCAGGGACTGCTGGGCTCACTGGCTTACACCAAAATGCACAAAGACGAACTGGCCAGCCATGTTGCCGCGCTCATCCTGGACAACGGTCAGGGGCCGGTTGTGAAGTTGAACCTGGGTGGCCGCGACGACCTGGTTCCGGCGGTCAAAAAATTTGCCGACTCAGTAAAATCATTTGGCGAAGTTGAAGTGGATGATGGCGTGGTCTTTGGCACGGATGCCGGTCCATTCATTCTTGCCGGACTGCCCGGCATCAACATGGGACAGGATTCGCCCGATTACAAGTACACGCACCACTCTGCCGTGGACACTTTTGACAAAGTAAAACCTGACCTGCTTACCCGCGACGCCACTGTGATGGGTCTGGCTGCTTTCTGGATCGCCGATCGTCCGGAGCGCCTGGCCAGCCCGTGGCCCGCCGAGAAAACCGCGAAGATGCTGGTGGAAAAGCATAACGACGGCTTCCTTAAAGCATTTGGCCTGTGGCCGTTTGGGGACATGGGCAAACCAACGGAAGCGAAGCCGGGTTCGGCAAGCCAGCCGAGCGGAGGAGTGAACTAGGTAGCCCCCTCCCCCGTATCCTGCAATTAGGATTCTGAAGGGTCTATGCAATCCTATCCCGGTGATGCCCGCGTGGCACCGCCGCCCCGGCGGTGTTCCTTTTTCTGATCAGTGTGATCAGTGGTAAGGTTTTTTGCTTTTCCGATGATCCGCGTCATCCGCGGTGAGGTTTTGAGTTTTTCCGATCCCGGCGATCCCTGCGCGCTCCGAGCGCCACCCCCTCCCCGGTCATCCCAGATTGACGCGGGGTTGAGCTAGGCATCCCACTTTGGCGAAGGGTTCAAGGCTTTGCTGCGAGCTAAATACTAAATACCGATTTTTTCTACATAGCCCCACCCGGGGGTAAGCGTTTTGTTGCAAATAAAAGGCTTACCAAATTCAACCGGATGGTCACCGAACGGTCGAACCGCTTTTTCGGCCTCGTTTCGGCCCGAATCGATGTTGTTGATTGCCTTGTCTGGCTGCTTG
>DATBCN010000351.1:0-2869 GCA_036270475.1 Candidatus Angelobacter sp.
ACCATCTCGATCTTGGTCTCCAGGTCGCCGGTAATGCGAATCTGTCCTTCCAGAAGCTCCGCCGTTGCGGTTACTTCCAGAGGACCCGCCTGTTTCACTTCGCTGATGCCGTAATCGATGCTCCCCGGGGCGTACGTCTTATGGATGCGCACTTTGCGGACGGCAAGATCCTTGACGTCGAGGAACATGTCTTCAGCGCCTCCGGCGCGTACGCTCATGCCTATCCATTATTTGGGCAGAAGGCGGCTAAGTCAAGAAAGGGGGACAGAAACTGGGAACATTTGCGGCGGTTCGGTCAACCAGTTCTGCTAGTACGCGAGGCTGGCGATCCTCGCGAATGAATCCGGGGCCTTGCTCGAGCCCTGCTTCTGGATTAGAGTCGTATCGAACCATGAAACCTGCATTGGGAGAATCTTCTGGCGGGCGCCCCGCCCGTGTGCAATCCATCCTTACGGTCGGATGGATGCTGCTGGTTCTGCTGGGGTTTGTATTGGTCCGCATCCTTGGATCGCAGACGTTTCACGTGCTTCATTCTCGCGGGAAGGTTCAATAGTCCATGCTACTGCAGGCGCTGCAGGCGGCCTTTGCGACGCTCCTCCTGGCTCTGGCGGCTGCCGGAGCTGGCTATCCAGTCTACCGGCTACTAGGGAACTCCTTCCAACGCTGGGAGCGGGTGGCCCTCTCTGTTTTGGCAGGCTGGGGCCTAGTTTCTCTGGCACTCTACCTGATCGGGCAGCTCAAGTTTTCACGCTGGATTATCTTCGTCGTGGCAGTGGGCTTTGCCGCGGCGGGAGTGTGTTTTCTTCGAAAGGTGTGGCGGGGAGGGACTACGCCGCGGCTGCGGCTGGAACGGCGTGCGTGGCTTCCAGCAGGATTCGTTATCCTGGTTTTGACGATGTCGGGAGTCGCGGGACTGGCGCCCGTGGTTGGCGACTGGGGTTCGGACACCGTTGCGTATCACTTGCTAGCACCCAAGGTCTGGTTACGCACCGGAATCATCCGTCCGGTTGCAGATAACAGCCTTACTGCGTTTCCGCAGATCTCCGAAACGATGGATGCGGCCCTGTGGGCCATCGGCGGGCCTGCAGCTCCGTGCTTCGCCGACTTTCTGACCTTGGGCTTGCTGCTGGCGATGTGCGGATCACTGGCCACGCGCGCCGGGCTGGATGCAACCGGCGCATGGTGGGTAGCAGCGCTGGTGGTTACGATGCCGGCGGTTTTTTCGGGTGCGCATGGCGCGTTTGTGGATGGGATATTTGCCGCATTCTTTGTTGCCACGATTCGCGTGGCAATGTCTGCAGAGAGCACCCGCGAGTGGGCCACTTTTGGCATATTCCGCGGACTGCTGATCGCAACCAAATACACGGGATTGCTGGTCGTGCCAGTCCTGGCGGCCGGGATCGTGTTTCTGCAAAGGTCGAGGAAAGAGGAAGAGCGTGCGCATGGCGCGGAGGTGGCGTGGGGGGCATTCGCCACGTTGGCGGTCGCGGCCCCGTACTATTTGCGAAATTGGCTGCTCCTGGGCTGCCCGATCTATCCGCCACCCCCGGGCCTTGTCGAATTCTGCCATGCGAAGTACTTTTCAAAGCAGGCGATTCTTGAGTTTCACCAGATCATTTTCCGCCGTGGAGCGGCCTTGGGCCGGGGGCCGCTGGCCTTTCTGCTGCTGCCGTTCAACCTGACCTACCATACGGCCAATTTCCACGGTGCGGGGGGCATCGGGCTGGTGCCGCTGGGGCTTGCGCCTATCGGAATTTATGCCACACGCAAAAGCCTGACAACCAAATTCCTGGCGGTCGTTATGTTCCTGCTCACGGCGGCCTGGTTTTTGACGCAGCAGGAATCGCGGTATCTGATTCATGTTTATGCGATTAGCCCGATCCTGGGCGTAGTTGGCTGGCAATACGCTGGAGAATTTGGAGGGCGTTTGGGGCGGGGACTCGCCGGCACACTGGTGGGGGTATCGGTGTTGTACGGATTGTTCATGATCGTGAAAACGGAAGCTGAACCGATTCATGCGGTTTTTTCCGCAAACTATTCAGCGATGCGCCGGGCTACAGAGATTCCCTACGCGGAAAGCTTTGCGTATCTGAATCACGAGGCCGCGGTAAAAGAGGTGCTGATCCTGGACCGCAGCGTTCCTCCGTTCTACCTGGATAAGGATTATCTGAAGCCGGTAGGGCAATGGGGGGAATTGACGCTGCCTGGCGTGGCGACTCCCGCCGATGCGCTCGCTCAGGTTGGAAAGCTTCACGTCACTCATGTGCTGGACGTGAACTCCGAACTCGCTCCGTTTCAAGTGAACCAGGCAGTCTCGGGCCTCCATCTTGTCTTCGAAGGAAAGGATCAGCGGGTTTACCGCGTGGAGTAAAAGGCACTCCGCCCGCGGCGCCGCGCAATTGCGCCGTTCCCTTTAACGACGCAGCACCAGGCAGCTTGCGATCATGTCGTGCAGCGCCTGCCTCCGCTCCGTGAAGCCCGTCATGATGTAGCCGATGCCTAGGGGGATCATTCCGGTGACAATTTTTGCAAAGAAGCGGCCGGAGGCGCGGCCGAATGTGATGGGATTGCCCAGCAGGTCTGTGACATAGAGACCCATCATCTGCTTTCCCCAGGTGCCTTGTTTTTCGCCGCTCTCCAGATACGCGTGGTAAAGCCACTGCCCAAGTACGGAAACAGAAGCAAAAACGCACATCATTGCGATGAGGCTGATGATGACGCCTGGATCCGGCTGGCCGTGATGCTCTGCGATCGCCTCAATCATCGCTACCGTGCCGGACAGAAACAGCAACGGTACCAGCAAGGCGCCGAGAGCAACGCCCATGACCAGGCTGTCGATCAGCGCGGCCACCACGCGAAGCCAGAAGCC
>DATBCN010000352.1:0-3578 GCA_036270475.1 Candidatus Angelobacter sp.
TCCAGTGTTTGCTTCTGCGCGCCCTCGCCCAGCGCCTTCTCGCCGTTAATGATGCAGCGTTTCAGCTTGTCCTCAACGGAGAGTGATTCCAGCGGCGCAACGTCCGCCTGCGGCTGTTTGTCCAGTCCGGTGAAGTGCTGCATGTAAACCTGTAGCGGATCGCCTGCGGATTTGTCGAAGTAGATCAGCTTCCGCGCCAGATCCACCTCAACCTGCGGGATCTTATATAAAGGATAGATTTTGGCATAGTTCACAATCGCCATATCCAGCCCATAGTCCACAGCTTCTTTCATGAACACGCTATTCAGCACGCGACGCGCATAGGTGTTCAAGCCAAACGAGATATTGCTCACGCCCAGGATCGTCTTTACCTCTGGCAGCTCTGTCTTAATTCCCTTGATCGCGTTCAGCGTCTCCACGCCGGCCAGACGATAGTCATCCTGCCCGGTGGAGATGGGCAACGTTAGCGCATCAAAAATCAGGTCCGTGGGACGAATGCCGTATTTCTCCGTGGCCAGCTTAAAGATCCGCTTGGCCACGGCGACTTTCTTCTCCGCCGTCAGGGCCATGCCGTCTTCGTCGATCGTCAGCGCGATCACCCCGGCGCCGTACTTCTTTGCCATGGGCAGCACTTTGGAGGTGCGCTTCTCGCCGTCTTCCAGATTGATGGAATTGATGATGGCTTTTCCCGGAATGCGCTTCAGCGCTTCTTCGATTACGTCTGCTTCGGTCGAATCCACCAGTATAGGCGCGGGCACGCGCGTCGCCACCCGTTCCAGGATCGTGCTCATGTAGCCTTTTTCGTCCTCGCCCACAATGGCCGTGCACAGGTCCAGCATGTGTGAGCCTTCCGCCACCAGCTTTTTCGCCAGCGCCAGAATGTCGTCATACTTGCCTTCACGGACCATGTTCTTGAAATACTCCACCCGCGTGGTGGTGTTCATCTCTTCCGCCACAATCAGCGGCTTGGGATCAAGATCGAGCGGGACCGTGCTGTACGCGCTGGAAGCCGAAGGAGTGATCTGCACGTTGCGTTTTGCCGGCTCCAGGTTCGCGCAAAGATCAGCAACGGCCTTGATATGGACCGGCGTGGTGCCGCAGCATCCGCCCACAATGCGAACGCCATACTCGGTAATGAATTTTTTGTGGTACTCCGCCAGCACCGGCGGCGTAAGCCGGTAATGCGCAACGCCGCCAACGTTCTCCGGCAGACCAGCGTTGGGCAGGACGGAAATTTCCTGTGGCGCGTTGTGCGCCAGGTAGCGCACCGCGTCATTCATCTCTTTGGGGCCGGTCGCGCAATTCAGCCCCAGAATTTCACAGTCAAAAGGTTCCAGTGCTGTCTCAGCCGCGCCAATCTCTGTACCCAGCAACATGGTGCCGGATTCCTGCAACGTCACCTGCGCCTGCACCGGGATGCGCTTGCCCCGCTGCTTCATGGCCTCGAAAGCGGCGGCAATCGAACACTTGGTCTGCAGGATGTCCTGGCAGGTTTCGATCAGTAAAACGTCAACGCCACCATCAATTAACCCCAATGACTGTTCCAGATAGGCATTGAACATTTCGTCATAGCTGATATGCCCCAGCGAGGGCAGCTTGGTGCCCGGCCCCATCGATCCAGCAACATAGCGCGGCTTGCCGTTGCCGGAAAAATCGCGCGCCACTTCGCGCGCCAGTTCAGCAGCGCGCTTGTTGATCTCATGCACCTTGTCGGCCAGGTCAAATTCGCCCAGCACAATGCGCGTGCCGCCAAACGTGTTGGTCTCAACCACGTCTGCCCCGGCCTTGAAATATGCGGCGTGTATATCTTTAATAATGTCAGGCCGGCTCAGGACCAGCACTTCAGAGCAGTTTTCCTTGCCCCAGAAGTCATCCATGGACGGATGCCGTTCCTGGATCTCCGTGCCCATGGCGCCGTCATAGATGACGACCCGTTCGCGAACTGTCTCAAGAAATGGTTTCATTGTTTTACCAGTCGAGACCAATCATCCTGTCGCTTCGCTCCAAACCGCTTGAGCAGATGCGCCTTGATGTCCGCATGACGCTCCTGAAGCTGGCGGCCCGTCGCCCCATTGGGCCTTCGCCGCCTGAAAACCGCACTGATGGGTTCAGGTTCCCGCTGCTTCTTTATTCTAATTGCCAATCCTTCTTAAGCCCCACCGTTTCACCTCAATTGGCGCATTGCGGTCGTCGAATGGTCAATGTTTGGGGTTTTTCCGATTTTTAAATTTTTGGCCTTCGTGTTGATTCGCTGGCAAAGTTTCTGTTTTGCCCGATGTTCAATTTTGGCACTTTAGGCGATCCAGGCAATTGCGCCGGCACCCCCGGTCTCCTGCCAGCCTACCCCCTCCGGTACTCATCCCAATTCATCCCAGGCCATCGGTATTTGGCGTAGGTTTCATGACTACCATTCCAATCCTCCCAGAAATGCCCCAGGTACCGCCGTTATTCGCAGGGCTGTATCTACAACCTTTTGCGTTCCGTCGTGCCCTTTGTGCTTCAATCTTTTTTAGGAGTTGGCTGCGTTACTTTAGCGTATCGCCAAGAGCGAATCAAGTGCGAAACAGGCCAATTGACAAACGCATCTCCCTGGAGCCACATTTTTCCGGCAGAGGTCCGCTGGAGGCGCCCGCTTCAGCCGAGGAGATGAGTCCAGCCAGGCTCGACCAAAGCGGGAAATGCTTTTGCCGCCGGCGATTGCCCAACGAACTCCGAACGCCGTTATATGATTGTGTGTACTTCCAATGTTCACAGACCAGAGGGGCTTCAATGCCGCGCTTTGAATACCGCAACATACAGCCGCTGCCGCAGGCGGAAAAGACGTTTCTGGAATGGCTCCAGAAGCTTGACGAGCAGTTTGCCAACCGTAACGTCGAACATCGCAGTACCGTGGTGCGCAACACTCTGCATGAACTCTACCTGGGACGTCCTTACTCTGCTCCCGCATCCGATGCGCCACTGGCGGAGCAGGCCATGGTCCATAGCTTTGATCCCCGCAATGCCTCGCTGGAACCTGAGTATTATGGTGACGTGGACGCGCAGAAATATGCCGAACGCAAACCGCTGATCTGGTTCTGGATGATGTTTGACCGTTCGCCGGTGGGTCTAAACCACTGGCTGGGTTTCCGGGTCCGCGCCATGGTAGCCAAACATGTGCTCAAGCATATTGGCAAAAACGTAAAGATCTTCCACGGCGTTGAGGTTTCTTACGGCTACAACCTGACGATTGAAGACAACACAACCATCCACAAATATGTGTTGCTGGACGACCGCGGCGAAATCATTATTCACGAAGGCAGTTCGGTTTCCGACTACGCCAACATTTATTCCCACGATCATGACCTGAATGACGGCATGATCGTAACGAACCGCAAGACGGAGATCGGCCCGCGCGCCCGGATCACCTACCACGCCACCGTGATGAGCGGCGTCCGCATCCATGAGCATGGTTTGCTGGGATCAATGGGCGTGGCGACAAAAGACATTGATCCCTACACCATTTCCGTGGGCATTCCCGCAAAGCCGGTCAAAGTAAAAACAATTGCGCCGCAAGCGGCAGGCGCGGGAGACAAAACGGG
>DATBCN010000353.1:0-9351 GCA_036270475.1 Candidatus Angelobacter sp.
GATCGGCACCACCTCATATTTTTCCTTGTTGATAGCTTTCAGGACTGACGCCGCCGAGAGCAATGAGACTTCATGCTCG
This sequence comes from Candidatus Angelobacter sp., assembly GCA_036270475.1. GTDB lineage: Bacteria > Acidobacteriota > Terriglobia > Terriglobales > Acidobacteriaceae > Angelobacter. The sequence goes on from DATBCN010000353.1 coordinate 80, forward strand.
CCGCTGCGCCCGCCAAAGAGAATGCCAACCCTGAGCTTGTTCATCTGGAATACTTTAAAGCAGCAATCAGCGGTCAGCAATCAGGCTACAGATTCCGCCCAAATGTTGCCCGCACGCGTTCTGATCGTTTGAAGTAGATGAACCAGGCTGCGCCGTAAATGATGCTCCGAAAAAGCAGCACGGAATCGTGAACGGTTGCGCCAGAGTCAGCCGTCGCCAGATTGACGATTGCCAGAACCAATATCAGGGCGGTCATTCCAAAATAGATCCACAGCAGCAAAAAGGCGCTCTGGTGCACGTTCCAAAGCATGGCCCCTAGCAGAATGCCGAATGCCGCCCAGGCAAGGTTAAACACGAACTCCAGCCCAATGTCGCTAGACCAAGCCGTTGCCATCACAAAAAGAGGTACCACGACAATCACCAGTATGCAGAAGAACATAAGCCAGCCGCCTATTTCTTTTTGCTTTGGCGGACGCGAAGATGCCGATATCGAGTTCAGAGCGGGTCGTGGATTGATTTGACCGGCAGCGGGGCCAGAGGCTTGTATGGGTCCGGATGGCGGAGAACTCATATTTAACCTGGACTCGCGGCCACAGAGTTGACAGATTTCAGAGGCGTCCGGTATTTGCTCTCCACATCGCGCGCAAAACATAGTCGGGATGCATTCCCTCAACAACGGCTATGAAAGAATTTCAGATTCCTTCTTTCTTGTCTTCGCAACTCTTGCTGGCCGTGCGGACAAAATCAGCCAGCTTGCCTTGTTTTTGTTTTTCCAGCAGATCGTCCAGCGCTTTGGACTTGGCTTGCGCGTCGGCCTTTACGATTGCACTGTAGCTCTTGAGCGCACTTTCAACTCCGGCCACAAATTGCGCTTCGATATCGCCCTTTTTGTCCGGATGCTCAATGATGTAAACGGCGCTGCCGAAAGTGGCCTGGTAGGAAAGCTGCGGCGTGTATCTGTTTTGCTCCTTGATAAAATCCACGCCGAACAGGATTGGCGCGCAGATGTTGACGTTGATATCAGGAACATCCTCCAGCCATTTCTTGGCCCATTTTTTTTCTTCGTAAAGAGACTTGTCCAGCGGGTTTTGCTCCAGCTTGCGCGTCAGGGATAGGAACCTCTGGCGTTCTTCAGCAGTCGAGGGAGCGCGCTTGGGTTCATCCTGCGCGAAAGCCGCGGAAATAAGGGCCAACAGAAGTAATAAGAACGGGACCGCGCGCGAACAACGCATTTCTTCCTCCAACCAGGGAAGTGATGTTAACAGCTCTTGCAAAAAGCTTGAAACACACCTTGAAACAGAGAGGAAAGGAGTAAAACGGAGGAAAGTATATTCCCTTCGCGTACGAGAGAAGCCCTCCGATACTGGCTTTAGCCTCGGATTTTTACCTCCGCTTCCTCCTTTCCTCCGTGTTTCAAGGGTTTTGATTTTTTGTTGCTTGCTACAGGATCTTTTTCCCAAACGCTGAAAGCGCCAGCTCCACTGCCAGATCGGCTGTGCGGTTATGTTCGTCAATCACCGGATTGACCTCGACAATCTCAAAGCTGGTCATGCGGCCGTGGTCGGAAATAATCTCCATGGCCAAGTGCGCCTCACGATAGCTTGCGCCGCCGCGGACCGGTGTTCCCACGCCGGGAGCGTCTTCCGGGTCAATCCAGTCCATATCGAGCGAGACGTGATAGCCTGCGGTGCCGCGTCCGGCGATGCGCAACGCCTCTTCAATCACGGTGCGCATGCCGCGCTCATCGATATCGCGCATGGTATAGACCTCGATGCCGGTCTTCTTGATATTTTCTTTTTCCCGCACATCCACGTCGCGCACGCCCACCAGCACGCAATTTTCCGCGTGGATTTTGGGTGAGAAGCCGTAAATATCGGCCAGTTCCGGCGGCCCCAGCCCCATGATGGCCGCCAGCGGCATCCCATGCACGTTGCCGCTTGGCGAAGTTTCTGGTGTGTTGATGTCGGCATGCGCGTCAATCCATATCAGCCCAATCTTTTGTTCCTGAATGCGGCGCTGCTGGCGGAAAAACTCGGCTACGCCGGCCACGGTTCCCGCGGCCACGGAATGGTCTCCGCCCAGCACCAGAGGAAACTTTCCCGCTTCCAGCGTTTTCATGACGATCTCCGCATGCTTGGTGCAGGTGGCCATGATCTCTTTCAGATACTTGGCGTGGGGATCGCCGGATTTTTTCTGCTCGGCGATAGCTACGGCAAGATTGCCACCGTCTTCCACCACATGGCCCAGCTCTTCCAGCCGCGCTTCCAGCCCGGCAACTCGCACGGCGGAAGGCCCCATGTCTACGCCTCGCCGTGACTGCCCCAGATCAAGCGGCACGCCAAGAATCCTGATCTTTTTGGGAACAATATTGTCCGCCACCACGGGCCGGTTTACTGGCTCGCCTTTTGTGGGGGGAGTTGCAAGCTGCGATGTTGTAGTTTCCGGAGTCATACGTTCATGATCTCAGTTCTCATGTGTCTTTTCTCACGCGCCTTCAGCTCCCCATCCGCTTATGGATAGATGCGGGTGAGCGTGCGGGCAAACGGAATGGTTTCCCGCACATGCTCCAGACCGCATACCCACGCAACCGCGCGTTCAATGCCCATGCCAAAACCGGAGTGCGGCACCCCGCCAAACCTGCGCAGATCCAGATACCACTTGAAAGCCGCTTCCGGCAGGTCATGTTCTCGAATGCGCTGGAGCAGCAAGCCGTAATCGCCAATGCGTTGTGATCCGCCGATAATTTCACCGTAGCCTTCTGGCGCAAGCACATCCACGCACAGCGCCAGTTCGGGCCGTTGCGGATCAGGTTCCATGTAAAACGCCTTCACCTTGGCCGGGTAACGATGAATCATGACCGGCTTTTCAAATTGTGACGATATGTAAGTCTCGTCGGGCGAGCCAAAATCACCGCCCCATTCGAATTTTGCTTCCACCTGCCCCTTGGCATGGCCTTCCTGCAGCATTCTTACCGCTTCATCATAGGTGATGCGCGGAAACGGCGGCTTGATGTTGGCCAGCTTGTTTACATCCCGGCCAACGGTGGCAAGATCGGCGGCACGATTGGCCACGGCGCTCTGCACCAGATGGCTGATGAACTCTTCCGCCAGTTGCATGATGTCATCGAGCTGCGCATAGGCAACTTCAGGCTCCACCATCCAGAACTCGGTCAGATGGCGGCGCGTCTTGGATTTTTCCGCGCGGAAGGTTGGCCCAAACGAATAGACTTTGCCCAGCGCCATGGCCATGGCTTCAATGTAAAGCTGGCCGGACTGGGTAAGGAATGCCTGCTCGTCAAAGTAGTCCACTTCAAAAAGCGTCGAGGTGCCTTCGCACGCGGCGGGCGTCAGGATGGGCGGATCAGTGAGCGTGAAGCCGCGTTCATCAAAGAAATTTCTTGCCGCCCGGATGATTTCCGCCCGGATGCGCAGAATCGATGTCTGCCGCGGCGTGCGCACCCACAGGTGGCGGTTCTCCATCAGAAAATCAATGCCGTGCTCTTTTTTTGCGATGGGAAACGGATCATCTTCCGGCACGCGCTGCAAAACTTTCACGTCCACCACGTCCAGCTCGTAACCACCGGGAGCGCGCTTGTCCGCCCGGACTTTGCCGGTGACGACCACGCTTGATTCGTCGGTAAGGCCCTTGAGCGCGTCAAAGACCTCCGCCGTTACCTGGTTTTTGGGCGCCACCCCCTGGATCACGCCTGTGCCATCGCGAAAGATAGGGAAGATCAGCTTGCCGCTTTCCCGCTTGTTGTACAGCCAGCCGCGAATAGTAACGGCCTGGCCGTCATGCTGGCCGACTTCCGCGATGGTGGTGATAGGCGCTTGTGTTGTGGTTGTGTCCATATCAGATTCAGTCAACTTCTAAAAAGCCGCAAGGCCGCTACTCAGCCGCCACGCCGGCGCTCTCCAGTTTGCCGTAAATCTCGGCCATCCTGCCGGAAAGGTCCATGCCTTCCACGCCCTCGATTTCCAGCAGCAATGCCGGTTGCGGCGTTGCCGCGCGCAACACCTGCATTGTCTGTTCCCAATCAATCGTGCCTTCGCCCGGCCACAGATGCGTGTCCTTTTCGCGCTTGTTGTCATGAATATGCGTGGAGCGAATCCGGTTCTCCAGGAGGCCGAAGGCCTGATGCACCGAGCTCATCAGATGGGCGTGGCCCACGTCAAAGCAAACGCCCAGATCTTCATAGCGCAGCAGGCGCATCAGCTCCATCAGCTTTTCCGGAGTAGAAAGATCGTTGGGAATATTTTCCAGCAGCAGGCCCACGCCCAGCGGCCGCGCAAAAGCGCGCAGATGCTCAATGCCGCTCAGCGCATTTTCAAACTTGCGCGGATCGTCATATTCGTCACTCTTGCCGATATGCTGAACCAGATATTTGAACGGAACGTATTCGGCCACTTCAATAGCGCGCTTGATCTCGTCCATGGCGTCAATGCGGTTCCGTTTGTCCGGATCAATGATGTTCACCGGCTGCCCGCCGGCATGGAAGTTGTTGTCCATATAAATCGGCGCGTGAATGGAGTGGAATTGGACTTTCTCTGATTTGAACCAGTTGCCCAATTCCTTTACATGGTCCTTGTCGTGATAGTTAAAGTGTCCGCGCGCGGCAAACAATTCCAGCGCCTGCGCGCCCCCGCGGACCATGTTGTCCAGCAGGCCGGGATGCAGCCGCCGCTTGATGTAGACGTAACTCGACATGGCACGAAGCATCAGTAACCCACCGCCTTTCCTCCGTTGCGGCCGTCCGGAGCGCCCAGCAGTTCTCCGGTTTTTGGGTCCACGGCAATGCATTCACCGTCACTCCAGTAGCCTTGCTCTTTTACCTTGTGTCCACGTGCCTGCAGCAGCTTGATGGTGTCTGGTGAGATCGCGTTTCTCTCCACGTCAATTTCATCCGGCTGCCATTGATGGTGGAAGCGCGGCGCGTTGACTGCCTGTTGAATGTCCAGCCCGTAATCCAGGACGCCCATAAGAATGTTGGCCACGGTGCTGATAATGCGCGGTCCGCCCGGAGATCCCAGGACCATCAGCAGCTTGCCATTTTTCAGCACGATCGTCGGCGCCATGGCGCTCAGCGGACGCTTTCCTGGCGCAATAGAATTCGCCTCACCCTGAATCAGCCCGTAACCGTTGGGCACGCCGGGTTTTGAAGTGAAGTCGTCCATCTCATCGTTCAGCAGAAAGCCAAGCTTGCCGGCGGTGACGGCGGCGCCAAAGCTGTCATTCAACGTTGTGGTTACCGCCACGGCGTTCCCTTGCGGATCAACCACAGAATAGTGCGTGGTGTTGTTCGATTCATGGCCTGGGTATGGCCCGTGCCAGGCGGCGGAGCGGTCGAGTTCGCCAAAGCCTGAGGGCCGGCGCACGTCTTTGCTGTCCGTAGCGCGCATCATGTCAAGGGAGCGGCGCCACTCATTGGCATATTTTTTGTCGATCAACTGGGCCACGGGAACCTGGTTGAAATCCGGATCACCCAGCAATTCCGCGCGGTCAAAGAAAGCCCGCCGGAAGGCTTCCGTGGTCACGTGGATGGCGTCCGCGGAGCGGTTGCCCATCGAGTGCAGATCGTAGCCTTCAAGGATGTTCAGCGTCTCCATCATGGTGATTCCGCCGGAGCTTGGCGGCGGAGCGCTGATAATCTCATAGCCGCGATACGTGCCTTTGACCGGCTGGCGCTCCTTTACCTCATACTCAGCCAGGTCTTGAGCCGTTACCAGGCCGCCACCGCGCTTGATCTCAGCGGCAAGTTCACGCGCCATTGCGCCTTTGTAAAACTCATTGGCCTTGGGATTGGCGGCGATCCGCTCCAGCGTCCGCGCCAGTTCCGGCTGGCGGAAGATCTCGCCTGGCTCGTAAAAATTGCCGTTGCGCTGGAAGATGCGTTTCGAGTCAGGGAACTGCGCCAGGTCCTGGTAATGCATGGACTGCGCTTCTTCATACGTAAGGCGCACGCCCATACGCGCCAGACGAATCGCGGGGGCCATCACGGTACCGAGTGAAAGCTTGCCCCAGTGCAGTTGAGCATAAACCAGTCCGGCCACCGATCCCGGCACCCCGATTGCCTTGTAGCCGATTAAGCTGGCCTTGGGAACTACATTGCCTTGCGCGTCCAGATACATGTCACGGCTGGCGGCTTTGGGAGCTTTTTCGCGATAGTCAAGAAAATGGACTTCGCCGCTGGCTTTGCGCAACAGCATAAATCCGCCGCCGCCGATATTTCCCGCCGCAGGATGGACTACGGCCAAGGCAAATCCAGTGGCCACGGCAGCATCCACTGCGTTGCCGCCTTGCCGCATGATGTCCGCGCCCACTTTGGAGGCTTCCTGATGAACGCTGACCACCATCGCCCTGCGGGCATGGACAGGCCGAAGTCCCTCTGCATGGCCGGACTGGGCAACCGTCATGCAGAAGACGACTATCTGAAAAATCAGAAATTTACGCAGTGCTTTCATCTGATTTGCGGCCTCCGCGGTGCTGGTACAAGCTGACCACCTCTGTGCCGCCAAAGGCAAGCCTGATAGGGCTAACTTGAGCCGACAGGCCAGCTTATGAGGCTAGCCTACCCGTTGCAGGCAGTCAAATGGGGTAAGTTGAGTTGCCAACAATCGGTCAAGAGCTGTCGGTGGTCCTAATCCTTAATTTTTGGGCACGGTCTCCGAGGTTTCCTCTGATTTGCTGCTCTCATTGTTGCGCAGGTCCACCGCCGTGACGGAGTAGATGTACTTCATCCCCGGCTGAATTCCTGGATCAGGAAAGCGCGGCGTTTTGACCAGCTCAGAATTAATCTTTACCGGCGCATCATTCGCTGTATGGCGATAAATGTTATACCCGGCCAGGTCGTTCTCAATGTTGGGAGTCCAGGTCAGGTCGATGAATGAGTTTTGCGGCGCGGCGCTAAAGACGGCCTGCAGGCCGGAGGGAGCTGCAGGCGGGAAAGAATCATGCGCCAGAATTTCAACGATGGCAGAATCGTCGCCTTCGATTTCACCTTTGCGCGTTCCTGCCTGCCACAGAGTAACGGGCGTAAGCCAGTATTCATAGGACTTTTCCCATTCAATGGTGCTGTCGACAAGTTCCTGGTGTTGCGCGGCTTGCATCTGCTTCACCAGCACCGCTTCATTGGAACCCTGCAGGCGGCGCATGACCTTGACCTGTTGCGACTGCGCTTGAGAACTATCGGTTGGGGGCAGGACTTGTTCCCACTGGAGCATTACTCCCAGCGGAACAAGATGAACGGAAACATTTTTTGGCGGAGCAAGACTCGGCAGCAGAGGTACGGAAACACGGTTCGGCAACCCAAACGATTTTCCTTTGTGACCCACTGCCTTCACGGTATAGACCGCAAAATCATTGCCGCCGGACCGGAGCGAATCGTTCAGCGAGTCTTTTGTTGTGGCCTGGTCGCCGCGTCCTTCCTTCAATGCCGGTTCCAAAGGCAACTCAGAAATGGTCTGGAAATGCAGTTCACCGCCGCTCCCGGAAGTTAGCGCGCGCTGGACCAGCAGCTTCCCCGGCTTGCGGATAAGCTCACCGTCCGTGGTCTCTGTCGGTGTGGTCCACATGAGAGTTACGGTTTCACCTTTGCGGGCGGCCTTGAGGTCGCCGACAAACCTGGGGACAGCGAGCGACGGAGGCAGCGGAGCGCCGGGCACGCCGCAACCTAGTAACGCGGAACAGAAAACAAGAATAGCGATGAGTGAGCGCATTTTTTCTGCAATCCCGCCCCCGCCTAAGCGGGGTGAGGAGCACTATAGCCAGAAGCAACTCGAAAAACGAAATATTATCAGCAGACGGGTTGGTCTCACAGTCTTTCGTAGGTATAGGGGTCCCTCGCTACGCTTCGGGATTTCAGAAAGAGAAACCTACAAAATATAGCGCGACAAATCCTGGTCTTTCACAATGTCAGCCAGCATTTTCCGCACATAGTCGGCGTCAACATTGACGGATTTGTTTTCCATGTCCGGTGCGTTAAAGCTGATTTCGTCCAGTACGCGTTCCATGATGGTATGCAGCCGCCGCGCGCCAATGTTTTCCGTGGCTTCATTTACCTGGAAGGCGAAACGGGCCACTTCATCAAGCGACTCGCGCGTAAATTCCAGCTTGAGCCCTTCGGTTTCCAGCAGGGCCGTGTACTGCTTCACCAACGACGATTTCGGCTCGGTAAGAATCGCAATAAAGTCAGCCATGGTCAGCGACTTCAACTCAACGCGGATAGGGAAGCGCCCCTGCAGTTCCGGAATCAGGTCACTGGGCTTGGAAACGTGGAAAGCGCCCGCGGCGATGAACAAAATATGGTCGGTGCCCACCATTCCGTAACGGGTGTTCACCGTGGTGCCTTCCACAATGGGCAGAATGTCACGCTGCACGCCTTCACGCGAAACGTCAGGTCCATGGCCGCTTTCGCGGCCGGCAATCTTGTCGATCTCGTCGAGAAAAATAATGCCCGACTGCTCCACTCGTTCCACGGCAATGCGCGTCACCTGGTCCATATCAATCAGCCGCGACTCTTCCTCCTGGATCAGGTATTCAAACGCCTCGCTCACTTTCATTTTTCGTTTTTTAGTGCGCTGGCCGAAGATATTCGGCAGCATGTCCTTGATGTTGATGTCCATCTCCTCGGCGCCCTGGTTGGAGATGATTTCAAAGGCCGGGGTTGAACGCTCGCGCACCTCAAGCTCAACCATACGCTCATCGAGTTTGCCTTCGCGGAGCTGGTGGCGCAGCTTTTCCCGGGTGCGGGAAGTTGAATCGCCTTCTTCAGTCGCCAACGCAAAACCCGCGGTGGAGTTGGCGGGCGCGGGCGCCGCGGGCAGCAACAGATCAAGCAAACGCTCTTCCGCCTGCTGCTCGGCCTTTTCCGTGACCTCTTCGAGTTTCTCCTCGCGCACCATGTCAATGGCAATTTCCACCAGGTCGCGGATCATCGATTCCACGTCACGGCCTACGTAGCCGACCTCGGTAAACTTTGACGCTTCAACTTTCAAAAACGGCGAGTTGGCCAGCCGCGCCAGCCGGCGGGCAATCTCCGTCTTGCCCACGCCGGTGGGGCCGATCATGATGATGTTTTTGGGCATGATCTCTTCCGCGATATCAGGCGGAAGCTTTTGCCGGCGCATCCGGTTGCGCAACGCGATGGCCACGGCGCGCTTGGCGTCATGCTGGCCGACTACGTATTTATCCAACTCAGAAACAATTTCTTTTGGGGTCAAGTCGTCCAGAATGACGCCACTTCCTTCAGCCACACTGGGTAAATAAATTGCCAT
>DATBCN010000354.1:0-3133 GCA_036270475.1 Candidatus Angelobacter sp.
GGATATCAGGTGTTGGTGCGGCCTTCGTACGTGCTGGGCGGACGCGCCATGGTGATTGCCTACGACGACGACAGCGTGGTCCGCTATATGAAAGAAGCCGTGGAATATTCGCAGCAGCGGCCGGTGCTGGTGGACCACTTCCTGGAAGACGCGATTGAAGTGGACGTGGATGCGCTTTCTGACGGAGAAGACGTGGTGATCGGCGGAATCATGCAGCACATTGAAGAAGCTGGCATCCACTCCGGCGATTCTTCCTGCGTGCTGCCGTCCGTCGGCCTGCGCAAGCCGGTGCTGGACACGATCCGCGAATACACCTTCAAGCTGGCCCGCGCGTTGAAAGTCGTCGGGCTGATGAATGTTCAGTTTGCCGTTCAAAATGAAAAAGTTTTTGTGATTGAAGTAAATCCGCGGGCTTCACGCACCGTCCCGTATGTTTCCAAGGCGACAGGTGTCCCGCTGGCCAAGATCGCTGCTCGACTCATGACCGGTCGCAAGCTGCGCGAGTTCCTGCCCACGAACGTTGAAAAAGGTATCGACCTGGCCACTGGCGCCGGATACTTCGTTAAATCCCCGGTCTTCCCCTGGAACAAATTCCCCGGCGTGGACACAGTCCTTGGCCCGGAGATGAAATCCACCGGCGAGGTGATGGGCTCGGCCGACACGTTCGGTGAAGCTTTTGCCAAGGCGCAGCTTTCCGCCGGGCAAGCGCTGCCCACACAGGGCACGGTCTTTATCAGCGTGATTGACCGCTACAAGCAGGAGTCCATTGAGCTAGCGAAGTGGTTTGTTGAGATGGGCTTCAGCCTCGTCGCCACGCATGGCACAGCCGACCGCCTGGAGCGAGCAGGGCTTTCGGTGGACCGCGTTTATAAAGTAAAAGAAGGCCGTCCGAATGTGGTGGATCTGATCAAGGGCGATCGCGTACAACTCGTCGTCAATACGCCGCACGGGGCTGAACCCTGGTTCGACGAAAAAGCCATTCGCCGCGCTGCCGTCACCAATCGCATTCCTACCATAACCACAATGGCGGCTGCCTGGGCCGCGGCGGAAGGCATAGCCGCGCTGCAGCGGAATGAAGTAAACATACGCTCCCTGCAAGAGTGGCACGGCAGAAGCTCACGGCCATCAGCGGTCAGCACGAAATAGCGTTCAGGAAGCAGTCAGTCCTTGGTAAAGAAATCTCTCGTTCAGGAATATTTCCGCATGATCGCGCGGACTGGTTCATTATCCGCATAGACCTGCCAGATAGCAATCTTGCCGTCCTTCACCACGGCGCGCCACGCTGCGGGCATTCGCCACGAGTTTTCTTTCTTCATCTCGCCATCTTTTGCAAATGTGCCCTGCGCCGAACCAAAGACGGCCACGATATCTCCGTTGGCAAAAATCTCTGAGTGTGAGATGGAATAGTCAGGGACCATTTTGAAGTAACCCTCCCAGGCGGCCCGCAACTTCGCCGTGCCCCGGATTCGGTTCCCCAGCGAATCAATGAACTCTCCATCGTTGGTCATCAGGGCGCAGATGCCTTCAGCGTCGCGCGTATTGATGTGCGCTTCAAACTTCAATACCACTTCAATTGGACTGGCCATGGAAGGTCTCCATTTCGCGATATCGTAAAAGATTGCATGGGCTTGCAACAAAATGCGCAGAATAGATTAGAATTCCCTAATTATTCAGGAGACTGCAATGGCTCGTTCCCCCCGGTTCTTGTACACCTGTCTTTTTGTTTCCCTGACTGCTTTTGTATTACCCGCATTTGCCCAGAATACAGATAGACCTCTGCGCCCGGTGCATACATTTTCCATCGTAGCGTTTGATCCTGTCACGGGCGAAATGGGAGTGGCGGTGCAATCGCACTGGTTTGCCGTGGGCGGGGAGGTCCCCTGGGCAGAAGCAGGGGTAGGCGCGGTGGCAACGCAGTCATTTATTGATCCCAGTTATGGCCCGCTGGGTCTGGGACTGATGCGCGCCGGCAGGAGCGCGCCGGATGCGCTGCATGGTCTGCTGATGGCCGACGCTGCGTGCGGCGTTCGCCAGGTGGCGATGGTGGACACCCAAGGCCGCGTGGCAACTTTTACCGGAGCAAAAGATATACAGCCTGCGGGAGGGATTGCAGGGGCATCCAGCGGCGGCGCAATGCCCATCCAATGCGGCGGACAGTCCGGCGGCGCAATGATGACGGGCAAGAACTATGCCGTCCAGGCCAATCTGATGAGCAATGACAAAATCTGGCCCGCCATGTCCAGGGCGTATGAGTCCACCAAGGGCGACCTTGCTGAGCGCATCCTGGCCGCGCTGGATGCCGCGCAATCGGTTGGCGGCGATGTGCGGGGAAGACAGTCAGCGGCCATCCTGATCGTCCCCGCCAAAGGCACGGGCAAACCGTGGCAGGACTACATTTTCAATTTGCGCGTAGACGATAGCGCCGAGCCACTCAAGGAACTCCGCCGTCTGGTGACGCTGCAACGGGCCTACAACCACATGAACGCCGGAGACAAAGCGGTTGAATTGCATGACAATCCCGGTGCTTTGCGCGAATACGGCGCTGCCGAGCAGTTGGTCCCGGACAATGCCGAGATGATCTATTGGCACGCCGTGGCCCTGGCCAACATGGGCCGCGTGGATGAGAGCCTGCCGCTGTTCAAAAAAGTTTTTGCCATGGACCGCAACTGGGCCGACCTCACGCCCCGGCTTCCCCAGTCAGGCTTGCTGCCAGAGGACAAGCAGTTGATACAGAAGATTGTGGCGCAGGCAAAGTAGTGAGGATAGAGTCATCGGGAAGATCAGGTGATCGGAAGGGCGAGACCTCACCGCCGAGAATGAGATCGCGCGTAATGGCCCGTAATCAAGCGGCGAAGCTGGCGTGCGCGCTGAGCCGCGTGCAACAGGTGCGGAATAAGGTACAAGGTCAAAGAAAAGGCTTGAGCGGCTTGGAGCGAAGCGACAGAATGAGACGTGTTTACTTATAAAGGCGTTGACCACATTGCGCTGGTTACCAAGAAGCTTGCGGCGATGAAGAGCTTTTATATTGAAAGCCTTGGGCTGACCCTGGAAAGCGAGGGCAAAGCCAAAGCCGGATACAGCGTGGTAACGCTCCGAGCCGGCGAATCACTGATCGACCTGTTTGAGGCTTCGC
>DATBCN010000355.1:0-2058 GCA_036270475.1 Candidatus Angelobacter sp.
ATACACGCCAGAGCCAGAATTTTCTGAAGAGGCCCGCAGGGCGAAATTCCAGGGCAGTGTTGTCCTCAGCATCATCGTCGATGAGACAGGTCATATCTCGCGGGTCAGGCTGGAAAGACCTCTCGGCAAGGGCCTGGATGAAAACGCCATGGAAGGCGTGAAAACGTGGCGTTTTGATCCAGCAAAGCGCAACGGCCAACCGGTGGCCATGGAAATGAGAATTGAGGTTTCATTCAATCTTTATTGACGTCCGCATGGATTGGCGTCCGCCCTGGGCCACTCACCCTCTGCCGATCCTCCTCTTTGGCAAAACCTTGTAGCAGCAGTCCTGCCGTGAAGGAACTACAATCGGGGTTATGAATACGGCTGCACAATCCACGGGAGTTCTGAGCTTTGAAGCTGCGTATGAGGTGGTGCGGGAGCATGGCCGCCAGGTCCTTGCCTCGCGGCCCGCCCAAAGTGAAGAGGTCTTGCTGCTGCAGGCGCTTGGCCGCGTGCTGGCGGAGCCGGTGGTTGCCGACCGGGATTTCCCGCCGTTTCCCCGGGCCACACGCGATGGCTTTGCGCTTCGCGCCATGGATTTAGATTTCCAAAACGGCATGGCCACTCTGCGCGTGGTGGGGCAGGTGCGCGCCGGTGACGCCTATGATCTTCCTCTGGCCAGCGGCGAGGCGGTAGAAATCATGACCGGCGCTGCCGTGCCCACTGGAGCCGACGCCGTGGTAATGGTGGAATACACCGAACGGAAAATCTCAGAGATCAACCACAAAGGATACGAAGGAATACAAAATAAGGGCGAAACCGAGGAGACTGACGTAATCGATGACGACCACATTCTTGAGATCGCGGACACCGGGAGAAGCAGCCCGGCGGACAAGCGGGACAAAAGAACGGATGAGGTGGTCGAGATCAAGCGCAGGGCCAGCGCTGGTGAAAATATCGTCCCCGCCGGAGCTGAAGCCAAGGCAGGGCAGGAACTTTTGCCCTGCGGAACACGGTTGGGGCCGGCCCAGATTGCCATGGCCGCGGCCGCGGGCAAGGCCAGTCTCAAGGTCTACCGCAAGCCCAGGATCGCCATTCTTTCCACCGGTGATGAACTGGTGGAGGTGGTAGAGAAGCCGGGAGCAAGCCAGATTCGCAACAGCAACAGCTACTCGCTGGCCGCGCTGGTGGCCGTCTGCGGAGGCGAGCCGGTGCAACTGCCAATTGCTCCGGACGAAGAGGGCAAACTGACGGAGTTGATACAAGAGGGGTTGAAGGCGGACATGCTGCTGCTTTCGGGCGGCGTCTCCATGGGAAAGTTTGATCTGGTGGAGCAGGTGCTTAAAAATCTGGGGGCAAAATTCTTTTTCACCGGAGCGCTGGTCCAGCCGGGAAAACCGATTGTGTTTGGCGAGTCAGGCGGTGTTCCGTTCTTTGGCCATCCCGGCAACCCGGTTTCAGTGATGGTCACGTTTGAGTTGTTTGCCCGGCAGATGGTGGAAGCACTGAGCGGCGCTGCGCCGTCGCCACTCAAGTCGACCAGGGCGAGACTGAAAAAAGAGTTCAAAACCAAAACCGGTTTAACCAGGTTTTTACCGGCGATGCTCAACGGTGCGCTCTATGATCCGGAAGTGGAGATTGTGGCGTGGCAGGGATCGGGCGATATGCTGGCGGCAGCGCGGGCAAACTGCTATCTTGTGGTGCCTCCGGACCGGGAGAAATTGGCAAAGGATGAGATGGTCACGGTGGTGGTGCGCTGAATCTCCCATCACGGAAATGGGCGGCTTTTGCGAATTTCGTGAGAACTCCCTGATGCTGTATCGCAAAGGGAAGCTTTGCCGGGGTTCTTCGACTTCACCTCACGCCTTGGTGGCGCTCTGGGGCGGCGCTCGGCGCCGCTCAGAATGACAAGAAGTGGATGCAGTTCGTCATAAATAGATTTTGGTTCTGACTTGCAACAGATGATGAAAAAGAAAACGTTAATCCGAAAAAACACAAGAGATCGCAAAACCTCCGGCGGCAAGCTTTCGCACTATGACGCCGCTGGCCGTGCAACGATGGTGGATGTGTCGGCAA
>DATBCN010000356.1:0-5705 GCA_036270475.1 Candidatus Angelobacter sp.
CGTCGGGTGAACGTCGCGGACCTCGAATCCGGCGCGCTCACGCGACAGACCGCCCGGTCCAAGGGCTGAGAGACGGCGCTTGTGCGTAATCTCTGACAGCGGATTGGTCTGGTCCATGAACTGTGACAACTGCGATGATCCGAAGAATTCACGGATCGCTGCCATCACCGGCTTGGCGTTCACCAGGTCATGCGGCATGGCCGTGGACATTTCCTGGTAGACCGACATTTTTTCCTTGATGGCGCGCTCCATGCGCACCAGTCCAATGCGGAACTGGTTTTCCATCAGCTCGCCCACCGCGCGAACGCGGCGGTTGCCCAGGTGATCGATGTCGTCCACCGCGCCAATGCTCTTGCGCAGCTTCAGCAGGTAGCGGATGGTCGCGTAAAAATCTTCCGGATCAAGCGTGCGCTTGTCCAGACCGGTCGCTTCGTTCTTGTCATACAGCTTGATGTTAAATTTCAAACGGCCAACGCGGCTGAAATCATACTTGCGCGAATCAAAGAACATGCCATGGAACAGCGCCGTGGCAGTGTCCAGAGTCGGCGGATCACCGGGACGCAGTTTGCGATAGATTTCAATCAACGCTTCCTGCGGCGTCTTGACTGAATCGCGCCGCAGCGTCGCGCTGATTACGTTACCCACATCGTCACGCTCGGGGAAGAAGACGTGGATCTCTTCCACGCCGGCATCCATGATCTTGGAAAGCTTATCGGCAGTAATTTCGCTGTTGGCTTCCAGCAGCACTTCGCCGCTTGCCGTATCAACGATGTCAGCCGCGGTAAATGCGCCTTCAAGATCAGTGGTATCAATATCGATCTCACTGATCTTTGCTTTCTGAATTTCCTTCAAAACGGTCGGCGTAATCTTGCGTCCGGAGTGGGCAATCTCATGCCCGCTCTTGTCCTTGATGCTGTGGGCCAGCTTGAGTCCAACCAGGTTCGTTGGCTTCTCAATGCCGCTTTCCAGCGTCCAGCGCAGCTTCTTGTCCTTCAGGCTGATTCGGTCAACCGTGTAGAACGTGCGGAGAATATCTTCATCGGAACGCAGGCCCAGTGCGCGCAGAAAGATGGTGCCCAGGAATTTGCGCTTGCGGTCAATGCGGACATAGAGCACGTTCTTCTGGTCATACTCAAATTCCACCCATGATCCGCGGTAGGGAATGATCTTGCCCAGGAAATAGGTGCGGTTGTTCGCGGTTTCAAAGAAAACGCCGGGCGAACGGTGCAACTGGCTGACGATGACGCGTTCGGTGCCGTTGATGATGAACGTGCCGTTCTGCGTCATCAGCGGAATATCGCCAAAGAAAACTTCCTGCTCCTTGATGTCGCGGATGCTCTTGTTGCCGGTCTCCGGGTCTTTATCGTAAATCGTCAGCCGGATCGTGACTTTGAGCGGCGCGGAATACGTCATGCCGCGCTCTTCGCACTCAGCCACGTCATATTTCAACTGCAGGCCCACCGGGTCGCCGCACTTGTTGCAGAAGTCAGGCGTGTTGGCATTGTAGGTCCCGCACTTCTGGCAAAGCACATCGCCGGGATGGAACGGATCGGTAATGACCGTGTTGCCGCAATTACGGCAGGTGGTGCGCAGGTGATGCAGACCTTTCAGGTGTCCGCACTTGCACTCCCAGTTGCCGATGGCAAAATCCACAAAGGCCAGTTCGGAAACGTTGCGAAAATCGGTAATAGGAAAAACGGATTGAAACACTGACTGCAGGCCGCTGTCGTCACGCTCGCTCGGCAGTTTGTCCATCTGCAAAAAGCGGTCATACGAACGCTTCTGCACCTCGATCAGGTTCGGGATCTGCAGGGCCACCGGAATTTTTGAAAAGTCGAGACGATAACGCGCCTGGCCATTCTTGTTCGGCATGAATAACTCCTAAAGACTTTTTCTTCGGCCTGTCTTGGTTGGCAAGCCTGTGGTTTGATCAGAAGCTGAAATTTTTTTGCTTCCTGTTGCAAACCTTGTGAGCTAACGCGTCTCTAACCATGCGTTAGTGCGGTGTAGTTAAAAGGACAGCGGGAAAAAACGAATTGCGCCAGCGGGAGACAAGAGTTCCCGTTGACGCCGTGACAGCGAATTGCGATGTCTAAAATGTTTTTATCTGCGCCCGTCTGACTAGACCGTTCTTTGTCCGCGCATGGCGGACCTGTTTCAGTAAGAACAACTACCAGCAGTCTGGCTACGACTCCGAGCAAGGCGAATATTGCTGGAGCACCACGCCTGTCCTGCGCCAAAAAACCTTATATCTCCGGTTTGGAAGAAAACTCCGTATCTATTTGATAACAGAAGTTGTCTAAGGATTCAACTATCCTTAACAAAAAAAGGCCATAAAAATGCTATAAACTTGGGCACGGTCGCCTGTGCCCCCCTTTTGTCAAGGTCCATTCATCCTATGCCGGCATGGAAAGCAGCCGGGGCGGGACAAAAAACGCCCGCCACCCTGGGTTGCTCAATTCAAAGCTACTTAATTTCGACCGTTGCTCCTGCGTCCGTGAACTTCTTCTTGATCGTCTCCGCTTCTTCCTTGGATACGTTCTCTTTCACGTTCTTCGGAGCGCCGTCCACCAAGTCCTTGGCTTCTTTCAGGCCCAGGCTGGTAACTTCACGTACCGCTTTGATTACATTGATCTTATTGGCGCCAGCGCCGGTCAGCACCACAGTAAATTCGGTCTTTTCTTCAACCGGAGCTGCTGCCGCTGCTCCGCCGCCGGCCATCATCACCGGTGCTGCTGCCGCTGCGGAGACGCCAAGGCGCTCCTCAAGCTTTTTTACGAGCTGGGCCGCGTCAAGCAGGCTCAACCCTACGATTGAATCTTCTAACTGCTGCAGATCTGCCATTTGTGTATCTCCACTCTTTTCAATTTTTGTGCTGGTTCGCCCCGCGCCCTCATCGTGTTCCAATGCGCCCAGACTAGCGCCACGTGAATGCCCGGTAAGCGAGAAACTCATTGCCTGAAGGCCGCACTACGTCCCTCAGAAAAAACTCTTCGGTTAGTCCGTAACCTGACTGTTGACCGCCGTGGGCACTGCCTCCGCAACCGCTGCGCCGCCCGCATCCTTGAACTTGCCCTTTTCCACGCCCTGGCTCACGACCACTGCCAGGTCCCTGCCTACGGCATTCATTACCGTAACCAGGCGCTGTGCCGGCGCGTTCATCAGGAACAGCAGCTTGGAGTAAATCTCTTCCTTTGACGGCATGGTGGCCAATGCCTTGATCTCTTTTTGCGAGATCACGCGGCCCTCAAGCACGCCGGACTTGAATGAAAATTCCGGATTGTCGTCAACGTACTTGCTCAACGCTTTAGCCAGCGCCACCGGGTCGCCGCTGGTGTAAGCGATTGACGTAACGCCCTTCAACCCCTTCAGCGCTTCGCCAACTTGCGTGCCTTCAGACGCGCGCTTGGCCAGCGTGTTCTTGACGACCTGATATTTGCCGCCTGCTGTCCGTACTGTCTTGCGCAGCTCAAAATCCTTTGCCACAGTGAGCTTGGAGAAGGTGCCAACAATCATGCTGCTGGCCTGCTGCAGGTCCTGATTGAGTTTTTCAATCTGTTCTGCTTTTTTAGCTTTTGTGACCGCCATCTTTTGATCCCTCTTATGTCCTGAACTTCATTGTTTCGGCACTCAGCATTCAGCAAACAGCACTCAGCCCTGATCAATTGTTTGCCCCTCAGCAGCTTTTAACCCGTCCTCTGGCTGAATGCTGGCTGCTGAGTGCTGATTGCTTTTTTATGCCTTGGCCGCTGTTTCCACCGTTGAGGTGTCAACCGGGATTCCCGGCCCCATCGTGGACGAAATATATGCGCCATTGATGTATTTGCCTTTGGCGGCCGCCGGTTTGGCCCGCACCACGCTGGAAATTACGGCAGTCGCATTTTCCACCAGCTTGTCCGGTGTAAATGAAATTTTTCCTACCGGCACATGCACCAGCGCGGTTTTGTCCGTGCGGAACTCAACCTTGCCGGCTTTGATCTCTTTCACCGCGTTGGCGATGTCCATTGTGACCGTGCCGGTCTTCGGATTGGGCATGAGACCCTTAGGGCCGAGCACTTTGCCCAGCTTACCCACGGAACGCATCATGTCCGGCGTTGAAATCACGGCGTCAAAATCCGTCCAATTTTCTTTTTGGATTTTTTCCACCATCTCCTCGCCGCCCACAATGTCGGCGCCCGCGGCTTCAGCTTCGCGCTGTTTCTCGCCCGTGGCGATGACAAGGACTTTCTTTGATTTGCCCAGCCCATGCGGCAAAACCACGGTTCCGCGGACCATCTGGTCAGCGTGCTTGGGATCAACTCCCAGGCGGAGCGTAACTTCCACGGTTTCATCAAACTTGGCGAATTTAACTTTTTGCAGCAACGGCACTGCGTCGCTGAGCAGGTACTGCTTCTTCTCTATAGCGGCCCGCGCCTTAGTGACGTTTTTTCCTGGTTTGCGGCTCATTGGTCTTTTTCCTTATCTCCCACCGCGCCGGACGGTCTTCTCCGGGCCGTGGTGTTATCGATTGATTCCTTTGCATTCACATCTAATAAACGAGCCGAACTGCAGGGCTCAATTTTCAATTTTGGCAATCTCGGCGATTCTGGCAATCCTTCCGAAGGCAAATGCCGATTGCGCATCCTGACGCTTCCCTGACTCGCAATCGCTTACGGCGTAACCTCGATTCCCATCGACCGCGCTGTTCCCTTCACGCTCTTGATTGCCGTCTCCAGCGATGCGGCGTTCAGGTCCGGCATCTTCTGTTTGGCAATGTCGGCAACCTGCTTCTCCGTCACTTTGCCCACTTTGTCTTTATTAGGCGCGCCTGAACCTTTGGCGATGCCAGCCGCGCGCTTCAGCAAAATCGAAGCCGGCGGAGTCTTGGTGATGAAGGTGAAAGAGCGGTCCGTATAAACGGTAATCACCACCGGAATAATCAGCCCCGCCATCTCCTTGTTGGAGGTGCGGGCATTGAATTGTTTGCAGAACTCCATGATGTTGATCTGCGCCTGGCCCAGCGCGGGGCCGACCGGAGGAGCCGGCGTCGCTTTGCCAGCTTCAATCTGCAACTTAACGGATGTCTGTACTTTTTTCGGTGCCATCGGTCGTTAACCTAATCCTCTTCTCTAAACTCTGGCTTCGCGAAGCCGGCTTTCAATCTCACTCTTCGGCAATTTGCCAGAACTGCCAAAAATAATCTGCTCAACCCAAACTGTCTGCGCCGCGGCTTTTCAATTTGGCTTCTTTGGCAATTACCAATTCTGGCAATTCTTGCCATTGTCAATTTTGGCGATTTGTCCTACGCCGCCACTTTCTCTACCTGCCCAAACTCCAGTTCCACCGGCGTCGCGCGGCCAAAAATCGTTACCATTACTTTCAGCGTCTCGCGGTCTTCATTCACTTCATCCACTGTGCCGTTGAAATTGGCGAACGGCCCATCGGTAATGCGGACAGTTTCATTCTTTTCAAACTTCACGCGGATCTTGGGCTTGTCTTTGCCCACATTCACGCGATAGATAATCTGGTTGACCTCTTCCTCGGTCAGCGGCGTGGGATCGTTCGCCGTCCCAACAAAGCCAGTAACGCGCGGCGTCGATTTCACCACATGCCACACATGGTCGCCTTCACCGCCCGTGCGGAAGCCTGTCAGGTCCATTTGCACCAGCACATAGCCGGGATAAAACATCCGCTCCACGGTATATTTCTTGCCGTTGCGGATCTCC
>DATBCN010000357.1:0-4201 GCA_036270475.1 Candidatus Angelobacter sp.
GTAGTTTCAGCAGCTCTGCCTTTCTGCGTGGTTGCGTCAAATCAAGGCAAACCGCAGCGACGCTCCGCTATCTAAGTCCGTAGCGCTGCTTCCACTCACTCTCAGGGGCCGGAGCAAAAAAGGCCGAAAGTACCAGGAGGACGTAAAAATGAGAAAGACCTATTTGATTACAGCGATTCTGTTGTTGTCGTCGGTTTGGGCCGTGGCGCAAACCACACCCAGTTCACAGCAGCCGGTGACGCCGGGGGCAAGCTCTCCATCATCAACCTCACCCAGCCAGACTTCACCCAGCCAGACTTCACCCAGCCAGTCCACCGTTCCCGACAGCAGCTCAACCACGCAAACCACGACCACGCAGACCACCCAGACTTCAAACGACAGCTCCACGGCGATTGAAGGCTGCCTGAGCGGCTCCGCTGGAAACTGGACGTTGACCGATCAATCGGGCAAAGCATGGCAGCTAGCCGGTGATACATCCAAGCTGAGTGACCACGTCGGCCACCAGGTCCGCATTATGGGCAGCGATGCCAGCGCCGGAGCCGGCGCAAGTCCGAGCAGCGGTGCGGGAAGTTCACCCGCGTCAAGTGGTGCGGGCGCCTCTTCAGGGCCTGCAACGTTTACCGTGAAGAAGATAAAAATGATTTCGAGCAGTTGCTCCACCAGCAAATAAGCAATAGCAAAGTACGTTCTTCTCTGACCCCCGTTAGCGTAAAGCTAAAGGGGGTTTGTTTTTTGCGAGCAGATTTTCGCAGCGCGCCGGAGATGATTGCAGAGCAGTGATTTGCAACTGGCAAATAATGCTGGCGGCAAAAAATCGTATAGGGGTGGTAGCAGATCGAGCGGCGCATGGCCCAGACAACCAATTTCAATTCTCAAATCGGGAATTTGTACAACAGGGCCATATTTGCGGTATGATTCGCGGTCAACCTTCCTACTACTCTCAGGAGTACATCCTATGAAAACGCTCGTCAGATCGATACTCATTCTGGTCCTGTTGCTGGGCGCGCAAAGCCTGCTTATGGCGCAGAGCAAGACCGGAGACCGCACCAAAAAAACAACAGGCGGAAATGCGCCGGCGCCTGCCAGCGCGGACAAGAAAAGCTCCGCCGAGGGCGACAAAATGGCAGCTCCGGCAGCCAAGCCTGAAGACAGCAAAGCCAAAGACCCGCTGGAAAACATAAAGTTCCGCAATCTGGGGCCGGCGGTGGGCGGCGGACGCGTCACGTCCGTGGTGGGCATTCCGGGCAAGCCCAACATCTATTACGTGGGCGCAGCGGGCGGCGGCGTCTTCATGACGCAGGATGGCGGCCTCTCCTGGAAGGCGATCTTTGAGAAGGAATCAACCGCATCTATCGGCGCGATTGCCCTGGCGCCCTCAAATCCCAACCTGATCTGGGTGGGAACGGGCGAGAAAAATATCCGCAATGACGTGATTACAGGGAAGGGCGTTTTCTTCTCGCCGGACGCGGGCGCAACCTGGAAGCACATGGGACTGCGCGACGCCGGCCAGATTGCGAACATCGCCATTGATCCGCGGGACCCGAACACCGTGTTTGTCGGTGTGTTGGGCCATGCATGGGGGCCGAACGCTGACCGCGGCGTCTTCCGCACCACGGATGGCGGCAAGACCTGGACCAAAGTGCTTTTTGTGGACGAAGACACGGGCGCAAGCTCGCTCATCATGGACCCGGGCAATCCGATGGTGCTGTTTGCCGGCATGTGGCGGGTGCGGCGCTATCCGTGGGCGCTTGATTCCGGCGGGACCAGCGGCGGCATCTTCCGCTCCGCTGACGGAGGCAATACCTGGAAGAAACTGACGGAAGGCCTGCCGACGGAAGCCACGGGACGCATTGGCCTGAGCGCCGCGCCGAGCAATCCGCGGCATATCTATGCACTGGTGGAAAGCAAAAAAGGCACGCTCTATGACACCACTGATTTGGGCGACCACTGGAAGATGGTGAGCAACAACCACAACCTGGCGGCGCGCGGATTTTACTTCAGCGAACTGGAAGTGGCCCCGCAGGACGAGAACAAGGTTTATTTCCTCTCCTTTAACGTGATGCTCTCAGAAGACGGCGGCAAGACGGCGCGGAACATCACGGCGCGCGTCCATGTGGACCATCATGCACTGTGGATTGATCCGGAGAACCCAAACCGGATCATCAACGGCAATGACGGCGGCGTTTATGTGAGCGCCGATGCGGGCCGCACATGGCGCTACCTGGACAATCTGCCCATCGAACAGTTTTACTCCGTGGCCGAAGACGACGAGACGCCGTATAACCTCTGCGGCGGACTGCAGGACAACAACGGATGGTGCGGGCCTTCCAACAGCCTGAGCCGTGGCGGCATCAGCGGCTTTGAGTGGTACACCGTGACCGGCGGCGACGGCGAATACGTTGTCCCGGCGCGCGGCAAAGGCACACACCTGGTCTATACGGACTCGCAGAACGGCTCGATCCAGCGGGTGAACAATGAAAGCGGAATGTCAAACTTCATCCGGCCCTATCTGCACGGCGTGCAGTCAATGAAGCCCTCTGACCTGAAATACCGCTTCAACTGGACTTCGCCGATCGCGGTTTCCATGACCGACCCGAATGAGCTGTACCTGGGCGGCAACGTATTGTTCCACTCCACCGATGGGGGCAGGAGCTGGACGCCGATCAGCCCGGACCTGACGCGCAACGATAAAACCAAACAGCAAAGCAGCGGCGGGCCGATCTGGCTGGACATGAGCGGCGCGGAAACGGTGGGCGCAATCCTCTCCATGTCCATTTCTCCGGTGGACCCAAAAACAATCTGGGTGGGCACGGACGATGGCGTGGTACAGGTGACGCGCGACGGCGGAAAGAACTGGAGCAACGCCAGCGCCAATATCCCGAACCTGCCGCAGTGGGGACGCCTGCAGCAGATTGAAGCGTCACCCAGCGACGCCAACTCTGCCTACATAGCTGTTGACTTCCACGAAGTGGAAAACAACAAGCCCTATGTGTTCAAGACGCATGACAGCGGCAAGAGCTGGACGCCAATCGCAGCGGGACTGCCGCAGGACGATCCGGCGCGCGTGGTGCGCGAGGACCCGAACCGCAAAGGGTTCCTGGCGCTGGGCACGGACACCAGCCTGTTTTATTCGAGCGACGAAGGAGCACACTGGACGCAGATCAAGAGCAACTTCCCCACGGCGTCCATCTATGACATCAAGTTCATCAAGAAGTCGCATGACCTGGTGGTAGCGACCCACGGACGCGGCCTTTTTGTGCTGGATGACATTACCCCACTGGAAGAGAGCGGCGCAGAACTCGCGCGCAATGACTTCCATCTTTTTCCGGTGGCTTCCGCGGTCAACTGGCACAACTGGAACAAACACGGGTTTGCCAGCGGCGGATACGTGGCCCCCAATCCGCTGAACGGCGCGGTGATTACCTACTGGCTGCCCAAGGAGATCAAGGAGAATGGCGACCGTCCGGCGCGGCGCAGGCCCAACGGCGAGACGGCGGTGAAAATCACCGTGACCGACAGCAGCGGGCAGGTGGTCCGCACCATGTATGGACCAACAAAATATGGGACCAACCGCGTGGCGTGGAACCTGCGCCATGACGGGCCCAAGCGCCTGAATTTCCTGCCGCCGCCGGAAGGGCTGGACGACCAGGATTTCTTCTTTGACCCAAGCATCGGGCCCAATGCACTGCCGGGCACGTACAAGATCGCGGTGACGGTGCAAGGGAAAACAGAGACGCAGACGGTTGAAGTCCAGACCGATCCGCGTTTCAAGTTTGAAGCAGACAGCATGCGCGCCCAGTTGAAGCTGGGGTTGGAACTGCGCGATGAAGTCTCCGCGCTGCATGAGGCGCTGAACCGGCTTAACAGCCTGCACAAACAGATCACCAGCCTGCAGGAGCTGCTTACTACAGATGAAGGACAGGAGGGCGCGACCAATGCAACCTACAAGCCTGTACTGGAAGAGGCGCGGGCGCTGGACAAGAAAATCACGTCCATCCAGGAGCCGCTCTATAACAATGAGATACAGCCCGGCACCCAGGACGACATCCATTACCTGCAACGGTTCCAGAACCGCTTGCAGAGCGTGATGCGCGGCGTAACCGGCGGATTTGGAGAAGCGCCAAGCCCGCTGCTGATTGAAGAAGCAACCGAGGTCCGCAAGGAACTGGAAACTCAACTGGCACAGGTGAACACGTTCCTG
>DATBCN010000358.1:0-3016 GCA_036270475.1 Candidatus Angelobacter sp.
CCGACGCGCTGGCGGTCTTTATTACTGCCTCACCTTCGCTGGCACAGCAAGTCGCCGCTGCGGTAGAGAGCGCCGCAGCCAACAATGAAATTGCTAAGACATCTCTCAAGAACAACGGTGCGGTACTGCTTGCCGCATCGCATGAGCAAGCGCTTGAATTAGCCAACCGCATCGCCGCTGAACATGTCGCCGTAAATGAGGAAGACCTGGCGCATATACGCAATGCGGGATCAATTTTTATCGGCGACTATTCTCCGCAGGCTGCAGGAGATTACGCTGCCGGGCCGAACCACGTTCTGCCCACCGGTGCCGTGGCGCGCTTCCGTGGCGGATTGGGAGTGCATGATTTTGTGAAGACCATCTCCGTCCAGCAGCTCTCGCGTGATGGCCTAGCCCGGATTGGCGCGGCGGTAATCACACTGGCAGAAGCAGAAGGGCTTATGGCCCATGCAGAATCCATTCGAGTGAGGTCAGCTAATGCTTAAGGCGCGCAAGTGCGTCCGCGAGATGCGCGAATATCATTCTCCGCTGAGTAGTGACGCGGTCAATCTCCGGCTGGACATGAATGAGAGCACAACGGGATGCTCACCGCGAGTCCTGGCCAAATTGAACAACATGGATGCAAAGACCGTGGCGCTTTATCCGCGGCGCGAGTCTGGGGAAAAACTTGTTGCCGATTCGCTCGGTCTCTCTCTCGCGCAGGTTTTGCTCACCAACGGCGCTGATGAGGCCATTGATCTTCTTTGCCGCGCCTATCTGGAACCGGAAAACGAAATCATTGTTGTTGTGCCGACCTTCACCATGTATGAAGTATTTGCCCAGACGGAAAATGCGAAGGTGGTGCGGGTGCCCACAGGGCCGGAATTCAGCTTTCCCACTGAAGGCGTGCTTCAGGCCCTGACCGCGAAAACCAGAGTTGTTGTAATTTGCAATCCCAACAATCCCACCGGCGTGCCGGTTGCGCGGTCCGGCATTATGAAGATACTTGAGGCCGCGCCTGACGCCGCTATCCTGCTGGATGAAGCCTACTATGACTTCTACGGCCAGACCATGATAGACCAGATTGGCAAGCTGCCCAATCTGTTCATCACCCGCACTTTTTCCAAAGTTTATGGTCTAGCCGGTCTGCGCCTGGGCTTGCTTGCGGGCGATCAGGAACAAATGTCTGTGTTGCGGCGCATGGCTTCACCCTTCAACGTGAACACATTCGCCATTGAGTGCGTGGCAGAAGCTCTGGCCGACCGCGAATTCCTGGCCGGATATGTTGCCCAGGTGCAATCCACCCGCGAATGGCTCCGCCACGAACTTGAGCAGCTTAAATTCAAATGCTGGCCCAGCCAGGGAAATTTCATTCTTTGCCGGTTTGGTGAAGAGAAGCAGGCGATTCTAGGCGCGCTGCGCGCACACGGCATTGCACTACGGGATCGTCCGGATTGCGAAGGGTGTGTACGCATCAGCATTGGCACTCAGCAGGAGATGGAGCGCGTGGTCGCAGAGTTGAAGCAGGTCCTCTCCCGTCTTCCGGCGGCAAAGGCCGCGCGATGAGGAAAGCAAAACTCCGCCGCGACACCACCGAGACGCAAATCCAGCTCGCATTGACCATTGAAGGCCGGGGCCGTTATGAAGTCTCAACCGGCATCCGCTTTTTTGACCACATGCTGGAGTTGTTTGCGCGCCATGGCGCTTTTGACCTGAAGCTGAAAGCCATCGGCGATCTGGACGTGGACCAGCACCACACGGTAGAGGACGTTGGCATCGCGCTGGGCGAAGCGTTCCTGAGCGCGCTGGGCGACAAGCGCGGCATCATGCGCGCCGGATATTTTGTGATGCCGATGGATGAGACACTGGGCGTGGCCGCGGTCGATTTCAGCGGGCGGACGGCAGCGGTGGTCCATACAAAAGTAAAAACGCGTCTGGTCGGGGATCTGCAGTCTGAACTGGTGGACGACTTTTTTGAAGGCTTTGCCCGCGGCGCGCGCGCCAATGTCCATCTTAGGACCATCTATGGCCGCTCCAATCATCACAAGATTGAAGCGCTCTTCAAGGCTTTTGCGCGCGCTCTGCGCGTTGCCTGTTCGCGCGACAAACAACTGGCCAGAATGCTGCCCAGCACCAAGGGCCTTCTATGATTGCCATTGTCGACTATGGCGCGGGCAACATCAGTTCCGTCAAAAAAGCGCTGGAGCACCTGCATGCCGATGCGCAGGTGACATCCGATCCAGCGGTGATTGCAGTCGCGGAGAAAATCATTGTCCCCGGAGTGGGCCACTTCAGCCGCTGCCAGGCGCTCAATGCCAACTTGCGACCGGCAGTGCTCGACGCCATCACGCGAGGCAAACCATTTCTGGGGATATGCGTGGGCATGCAGTGGCTTTTTGCCGGTAGCACAGAAGCGCCGGAGACTCCAGGCGCGGCGCTCTTTGCCGGTGAATGCTCGCGCTTCCCTGCCTCAGTAAAATCGCCGCACGTGGGCTGGAACCAGATTGAGGTCAACAGCGAATCAAGGCTGCTGCAAGGCGTCACTAGTGGCGCGTTTGTCTACTTCACCCACTCTTTCCGCGCGCCGATTGTGCCCCAGACCGTGGCATGCACAAATTATGGCGGGGCCTTTTCTGCCGCCGTGGAGCGCGCCAATGTTTTCGGAGTTCAGTTCCATCCGGAGAAATCAGCGGAAGCAGGATTGAAGATTCTGGAGAACTTCTGTGGGCTCTGATGGACGGCTGGCAAAACGAATCATCGCCTGCCTTGACGTGGACGCCGGACGGGTGGTGAAGGGCGTGAAATTCCAGCAACTTCGCGATGCGGGCGACCCCGCGGATCTGGCGCGCGCGCATGCCGCCGCAGGCGCGGATGAGATTGTGCTGCTTGACATCACCGCAACTTCTGATGGCCGCAAGACCCTGGTGGAAACGGTCCGCCGGACGGCGCGCGAACTGTTTGTGCCGTTTGCCGTGGGCGGAGGCGTCCGCACACTGGAAGACGCAGCCAGGATTTTTGACGCAGGCGCGGACAAAGT
>DATBCN010000359.1:0-1657 GCA_036270475.1 Candidatus Angelobacter sp.
GCCCTTGGGGAGATCCATCAACCTTGCTTCTGAATCCTGCGACGGAGCATAACAGGCCCATACGGATTTCGACTGAGCAAATACACGTTCCGATGGAGCAATTAACGCCGTTTCCGTTTCGGGAATGTTAAAAGAATTTCAAACAGCAGGGTCGTTGAGACGCGTTAGCCACCATTCGAACTATACTGACTCTCCTTGAGAACAAACATGACTCCAGGCTATCCGCTCAGGCTCTTTGCGTTCACCCTCATCAGCTTCAGTATCGCAGCAGCCCAGGCAGCGAAAACAGATGCCTGCCCGCGCGCTGAAAATGACTTCACCGCCGTTCAGCAAAAAGCAGACGCCAAAGATCCAGCCGCACAGACCGCGCTCGCCTCCTGCTATGACCTGGGGAAGCATGTGCCGCCCGATGGGAAGGAATCCATTCGCCTGCTGACCGAGGCGGCCAGCCAGGGTTACGCTCCCGCGCAGTATGAAGTTGGAAGGACCTATCTTTACGGGCGCGGCGTTCCCATTGACTACGCCAAGGCCCTGGAGTGGGAACGCAAAGCGGCTGAACAGGACGATCCACGGGCGCAGCGCGATCTGGCGTTCATGTATGAGCGTGGCTTCGGTGTGACGGCTGATCCCGCGCAGGCCGCGGCGTGGAACCGCAAGGCCGCAATGCAAGGCCAGCCCGAAGCGCAAGCGCATCTGGCCAGGGCGCTGGATGAAGGCTCTGGGGTCGGCAAGGACCCTGTTGAAGCGCGAGCATGGTATGGAAAAGCAGCGCGGCAGGAACAATCCACGGCGCAAATGGAATTGGCCCGGAAGTTTGCCGAGACGCCGGATTGCGTCGCGGCGGCACACTGGTATAAGGAAGCCGCCATGCATGGCCAATCCGCGGCAATGTATGAACTGGGAAAGCTTTACCTGAATAACAAATGTGGCGCGGACCGTAACCGGGCGTTTATATGGTTCACGATTGGCGGACGCTTCGGATCAAGTGAAGGCAAAGCAGAAGCAGACCGGCTGGCTCATGCACTGACCCCGGCGCAGCAAAAACAAGCGCATCTGATCGTGGACCGTTGGATCAAAGACCATTCCGGCGCTGACAAAAACGAAGATGAAGAAGAAAAGGAGGAGCGTTGAGCTCCTCCCTTTGGTAGTTAAATGATAATTGAATCTGACGGTTAGCCAGAACCAGTAGCTCAGAACCAGTAGCTTAGAACCAGCCCTGGCCGCTTGGGTTCAGCGCGGCCTCAGAGAATGCTCTTGTGGCCGCTTTGCTGTGACTGTCAGCATTTTGGTGGAATGGCACCACTACATAGTGGATCTCGCCAGCTTCCAGGTTGACAAAGTTGTGATATGCCGCATAGTCGACTCCGCCCTTCAATCCGCCCAGGGTTGATTGCACTCCCGGAGCCAGAAAGACCACAAAGACAGTGCCGGCCTTCGGCGTTGCCATGGCCTTGCTCTTCAGCAGGTCAGAGAGCTTCTGCTGGATCGTCAGGTCATTCACCGTGGTCTGGCTCAGATCACTGAAGTCTTCGATCTGGGGCGCGGCGCGCAGGGGCTTTATGTTGTGTTGTTGCATCTCTGCGATGTGTGCGCTGCCAGTGGCGGCGGTCACGTCCAGCAGGGAACTTTCGCGCGAGCGAAACTGCTGGTCGCCCCA
>DATBCN010000360.1:0-2283 GCA_036270475.1 Candidatus Angelobacter sp.
ACCCGGCTCACCAATCTCGCCGCCAGCAGCGAATGCCCGCCCAACTCGAAAAAGTTATCGTCTATCCCCACCCGTTCCACTCCCAGCACCCCGGCAAACACCGCGCACATCACCTCTTCTTCCACCGTCCGCGCCCCTCGCTGTTCCCCCCGCTGTTCCTCTTCCGGCGCCGGCAACGCCCTCCGGTCAATTTTGCCGTTGGGAGTAAGAGGCCAGGATGAGAGCACGGCAATAACACCAGGCACCATATGGGCGGGGAGTGAACCCTGCAAAGCCTTCCGCAGACTCTCACTGAGAGCAAGGCTGGCCTCTGCTTCAGGTTGGCGGGCAACCACATATCCGATAAGCTGCTGGACGTTCCCGCGTTCCTGCACCTTGACGATTGCATCCACAACTTCATCATGGGCACGGAGCGCAGCTTCTATTTCGCCGAGTTCAATGCGGAAGCCCCGAAGCTTTACCTGGTGGTCGGCCCGGCCAAGAAATTCCAAATTGCCATCCGGCAGCCACCGCACCAGATCGCCCGTTCTGTACATCCGCTTCCCAGGAACCTCCGAAAAATGATCCGCAATGAATTTTCCCGATGTCAGAGCGGCACGGTTCCAGTAGCCGCGGGCAACACCCGCTCCGCCAATGTATAACTCTCCGCTCACACCAGCGGGCACTGGCTCAAGACACCCATCCAGAACGTACAGGCTAGTGTTTGCGACAGCTTTACCAATAGGGACCACAAGAGCGCCCGGCAAGCATTTTGTGTACGTAGACTGAACAGTAGTTTCTGTTGGCCCGTAGGTATTCCACAGTTCGGCCGAAAGTTTTTGATAAAAAGATGCGACGACGCCAGGCTTAAGCGTTTCTGCCCCACTACTTATCACCCGCAAAGTAGCCCACTGTTCAATCAGAGGGTGTTCCAGCAGCGCGTCCAGCAGCGAAGGTGCAAGATCGACATAGCTGACCGATTTGTCAATGGCAAGTTGCAACAGGTAATCAATGTCGCGCTCACCGCCTGGCTTGGCGATTGCGGTCCGCGCGCCACAAGCTAAAGGCAAAAATATTTCCAGGATCGAGGCGTCAAAGCTGAAAGAAGCTTTCTGCAAAACGCAGTCTGCCGGGCCAAGCGTCAACGCGTCCCCTGCCCAGAACAATTGGTTGCAGACCTGACGGTGTTCCACGGCAACACCCTTGGGGCGTCCCGTGGAGCCCGATGTATATATAAGGTAGGCAAGATTTTGCGGATCAAAATCTCCACCTGGTAGATACTGCGGCTCCTGGGTAATGCGATGCCACTCCGCATCCAGTGCTAATACATGTAGGTTGTTGCTGGAAAGGCCCGGCCCCTTACCGCTTTGAGTCAGAAGCATCTGGGTGCCGGAATCCGCAATCATAAAATTCAGCCGCTCCGCCGGATAACCCGGGTCAAGAGGTACATACGCGCCGCCTGCTTTCAGCACTCCCAGCAGCACGACCAATAGCTCAAGACCGCGGTCCATGCAAGCGCCTACGCGCACATCTGGTCCCACTCCCAGTTTTCTAAGATAGTGTCCCAGTTGATTGGCGCGCCCATCCAGTTCCCCATAGGTCAACCGCCGGCCTTCAAACTCAGCGGCCACCGCGTTCGGGGTGCGTGCAGCATGCTCTTCAAACAAATGATGGACGCACGCTTTGCGGTAATAAACGGCGGTTTGGTTCCACTCATAGAGAATGGTCTGCCGCTCATGCGCGGAAATCATTTCCAGATATTGAAGCCGTGCGTTGGAATCAGCACAGATGGATTTCAGCAGGCCCTGGAAATGCCCTGCCATCTGTTCAATACGCCATGGATCGAACAGATCACGGTTATAAACCCAACACAGTTCCAGTTTGTGATCCCTCTGCCATGCATACAACTCCAGATCAAGACGAACCCGCGGCTGTTCATCCCGCAGAAGCTCTGTTTCAATGCCCGGGAACGCATGCGCTCTGCTGGGCGCATTTTGCAATGCGAACATCACTTGAAACACCGGAGGATGGTTCAGGCTGTGCTGCGAAGCAACGTCAATTGTCAACTGCTCAAATGGGACTTCCAGATGACGGTATGCATCAAGCGCTGTGCCGCGCACCTGTCTTAGATGGTCGGAAAAACTCTGTTCTGGATCAACCACCACGCGCATCACCAGGGCATTTGAAAAGTATCCGATCAAGTGTTCCAGCGCGGGGTCCTGGCGATTAGCGACCGGTGATCCAACAACCACATCATTTTGTCCGCTGTATCGATGGAGCAGCACGGCAAATGACGCCAGCAGC
>DATBCN010000361.1:0-7326 GCA_036270475.1 Candidatus Angelobacter sp.
CCCAGTCGCGCAGCTCCTGCTCGTTGTAAGCGTTATCGAGCGAGAGCATGGGGCGGGAATGCACGACCTTGATGAAGCCTTCACGCGGTTTGCCGCCAACACGCTGCGTGGGAGAATCAGGCGTGATCAGCTCAGGATGCGCCGCTTCCAGCTTTTTAAGCTCCTGCATGAGTTTGTCGAACTCGGCGTCAGGCAGTTCGGGGGCGTCCAGAACATAGTAAAGGTGTTCGTGATGGCGGATTTCTTCGCGCAGCTTCTCAATATCGCTGGCTTTAAATTTGGACTTATCTTTGGCGACGGTTGCCATGCTTGGGATTATATTGTGTTGGGACAACTTGGTTGCGCCAGGAAGCAGCGAGGGCTGACTTTGCGCGCCGAGTTGCCGCTGCATCAAGGCTGGCAAGATCGCGAGTTTTACCAATCTGCGTAGCGGTTTGGAGCGCAGCGGCAAAATTAAAGATAATGAAAAAGGCGTTCCTGATCTACAACCCGGCCTCCGGACGCCGCCGTGCCAAGCGGGCGCAGGATATTTCGCGCGTCGCGGAGATACTGCGTGGAGCGAGTGTGCAGGTTGAAACCTGCGCCACGACCCATGCCGGCAGCGCCACGCAACAGGCACAGGAAGCGGCAGGAGCGGGCTTTGATACCGTGGTCGCCTGCGGTGGTGATGGCACCGCCAATGAAGTGCTGAACGGGTTGATGCAGGCTTCAACCTTGCAGTCCACCGCTGCGGCGGACGTGGCGCTGGGCCTGCTGCCGTTGGGCAGCGGCAACCTGCTGGCTTCCGATCTGGGACTGCCTCCTGATCCTATCGCCGCCACGCATAAGCTGCTTACATACAAGCCGAGAGCGTTTCGTCCCGGCCTGGTGTGTTCGCAGGGCAAAAACGGGCCGCAGAAGCGCTACTTTCTGGTAGCGGCGGGCGTAGGCTCTGACGCGGAGTTGATGTACCGCACCGCCGTTGAATCCAAGGAGCGCTGGGGACGCAACGCATATTTTCTGGAGATGGCGCGGATGGCGCTGCATGGCGGCTATCCCATGTTCCAGGTGGAGTGGGAAGATGAACAGGGAAACCGCAAGCAGGACAGAGCCATGCTGGCCATGGCGGTGCGCGCGGGCAAATTTCCTGGCTTGCTGAGCCTGGTGGACCTGGGATCGGGGCTGTTGCGCAATGATTTTTGTCTTTTGCTGTTCCGCACCAACAAGGTCAGGCGATTTCTTGCTTACTTTGCATCGGTCGCCACCGGGCGGAACTGGAAGGTGAAGGACGTGGACGCGGTCCACTCAAAATGGTTCCGCTGCACCGCGCTGCCCGGCATGGAGACCATTCATTCACAAGGCGATGGCGAACTGCTGGGCACGCTTCCCGCCGAGTTAAGCATTGCGGGCACCGCGGTAAAACTATTGATGGAGTGAGCAGATCACTCCGCCGTCGCGCCTTCCATGGGCTCCCAGCGAGCGATCATGCATCCATCAGGTTCAACGCGCGACCAATAGTCCACCGTGATCAGTTTTCCTGAGCGATGGCGCAACGTGATTCTGCCAGTTTGCTCTCCCCTGGCGATAAACTCCTGAAACAACGGCGCGGTTACCTGGGTGGAACCGTCCACAATGTCGTCAATGCGCAGGTCCAGCATCATGGCGCGATCATAGCCCAGAAGCCGGCAAACACCGTCGGTCACAAAGGTGTAGTTGCGGTTGGCGTCCACCACCGCGGCCAATTCGCTTTCAAATTCCTTGTGATAATGAGTGCGGGCATGCAACATGGCTTCAATATGCTTCAGCGCCAGCAGCATGGGCTCGACTCCGGCCCGGGAATCGACTGCCAGATCAACATAGGGGTTGCCCAGTGAGCCGCTGTAGTGCAGCACCAGGACGCCGGTTGCAGGGTTGCGCAGTTTGGTTTTGCGGGCCAGCGTTTTGCGCTCAGAGAATGAAAGAGTATGGTTCAGGACGATCACATCAAAATCACTATTTTCAATATGCTCCTGGATCTCCTCTTTCGATGCGGCGGCAACCACGGTGTAGCCGGAATCGCGAAAAACGGCGTCCTGCATGGAAAGCACTGAATCGCGCTGGCTGGAGCAAACCAGCAAGCGAGCGCGCGATGGCTGTTCCAGACCCATGATTAACGACCACCTATTATTTCATCCTGTTAATGAATTCGACAACAAGTACGGACTATAAGGTCTCCGGTTTGGCGTTCGATCCGAGCGGGCCATGGCAGTCCTGTTTAGAATGCTAGTGGACCACTTTCATCTTTACATCCCGAGGCTATTTTTTGGACCCTGTTACACACATGCTGACCGGCGCGTGCCTGGGCCGCGCCGGACTGAACCGCACCACCGCGCTGGCCACGCTTACGCTGGCGCTGGCCACTGAAGCTCCGGACATTGATTCGTTCGCCTATCTGGGCGGCCCAGTCGCCATGCTGGAACACCATCGTGGAATTACCCATAGTTTTTTGGGTGCGCCGTTTGTGGCGGCCATGGTATTGGCGATTGTCTATGGCGTTTACCGCTGGAGACAGTCCCGCGATACGAATTCGCGTGAACCCAGGGCGAAAGCCCCGCCCAACTGGAAGCTGCTGTACGCCTACGCTTGCCTGGGAGCGCTGGTGCATCTGTTTCAGGACTTCACCAACAATTACGGCGTGCGTCCTTTTGCGCCGTTCAACCCCAAGTGGTACTCGTTGGACATTGTGTTCATTGTTGACCCGTTCATGCTCGCGGCGCTTTTTCTGGCGCTGGTGCTGCCGGGACTGCTCGCGCTTGTCACCGAGGAGATCGGATCGCGCAAGCCGCAGTTTCGCGGACGGGCCGCCGCGGTCCTGGCCCTGATCTGCGTGGCTGCAGTGGTCCTTTTTCGTGACTTTGAACATCGCCGCGCCGTGAATGCGTTGAATGCGCGCACTTATCGCAACCAGGAGCCGTTGCGCGCCTCGGCCTTTCCCCACTTTTTGAGTCCGTTTGCCTGGAACGGCGTGGTGGAGACCCGGGATTTTTTTTATATGCTGCCGGTCGACTCCCGTACCGGCGAAATCGATCCGTTGAATAAAGGCATTGTTCGCTTCAAGCCAGAAGAGACGCCGGCGACGCTGGCGGCAAAGAAGTCGCAACTGGGACGGGTTTATCTGGACTGGGCGGGCTATCCTATGGTGTCTGTCGATGCGCTGGAAGGCGGCCGCCAGCGGGTGGAATTTGAAGACCTGCGCTTTGAAACCGTGGATGGCGTGACCCACCATCGTAATACGCCGCTGACTGGTTCTGTAGTGCTTGGTCCTCAACTGCGCGTGGAAGAGATGTTTACGGGACGCCCGCCGCAGGCAGTTCCAAAACGCGAATAGCAACCGTCTTGACGTTTATGGTTTCCAACCGTCACAATACTTCATCCGAGGTGCTGCATGTTCGCTAGTCTATCCACGGTCTTAGCATATTTATTTGTGGCTCTGGCAGTATTGATACGGGTTTCCGCTGGTACGGGAGAATTCCGGACTTACGGTTTTAGCCTGGTAGGAGCTTCACTGCTGTTTTTTGGATCGCGCATGCCGCGCAAGCACTTCATTATTCCTGCCGCGCTGATGATTGGCTCAGATATTTACCTGAACCTCCGTGTCTACCAACTGCCTTTCACGCTGGACCAGATCGTGATGTGGGCATGGTATCTCGTGCCGTGCTTCATCGGCTTCTTTATGCGCGACAAGATCAAGCCTCTTACGGTGCTGGGCGCAGGGTTGGGGACGGGAATCGGGTTCTTCCTGACCAGCAATTTTGCCGTGTGGGCGTTGGGCAATATTGCCTATTCCAAGGACCTCTCCGGATTGCTGCTGTGCTACACCAAGGCGATTCCGTTCTTCCGCAATGGGATTATCTCTGATGTGGTGTTTTCGTTAGTGTTCTTCGGCATTGGCGCGCTGGTAGCGCAGACTCAGGACGCTATTGAAGGCAAGAGCGCGGCCGCGTAGAGCAGAATTGCCAAAATCGCCGAAATTGCCAAAGAATGCCAAGATTGAAAACCAACACTTTACAGAGCACCGTGTAAATCGGATGAAGCCGTGTACCCAAGGTCTCCGGGCAGTTCCAGAGTTACTGTATCCTGCTCATGCTCAATCCCCTTTCTACGAACCATTCTGAGCCGAGCACGCAAGCTTTTGGTTTTTTAATTCCGGCGATTTTTGGCGATTTTGACACTACTGGCAATTTAGCTTCACCGCTACTTCTTTACTTCTTCCTCGTGCTTGATCTCTGCCGCAATCTCTTTTGCGGGCTGGCGCAACAGCCGGTAAATCAGATATCCCGTGAGTATTAGTCCAACTCCAATCAGCACCAAGACAGAGGGATGCGTCTTGATTAACGCTTTTGTCTGAGCAACAATCTGCGGTCCGAAAACAACGGTAAGCACAGACAACACGCCAAAGCGCACCAGACGTCCGCTGGCAACGGCCAGGAGAAATGCGGGCGGCTTCATCTCAAAAACGCCGGCGGAAAAAACAAACAGTTTAAAAGGCGTTGGCGGAGGGAGCATGGCCGGGACCATCAGGGCCAGAAACTCCTGGCGTTCAAAGCGGTCGCGTATGCGCTGCAACTTGGCTTCATCGATGCGCTTGAGCAGGAAGAGTTCACCGCCAGCTCGTCCCAGAAGGTAGGGCACCAGGCTTCCCAGGGCCGAGCCGAGCGCCCCAGCCAGGCAGTAGAGCCAGGCTTTGTGCGGGTTGGAGTAGACATATCCCGCCACCAATGGGTCCATGGGCACCCCGAAAGCGGCGGAATCCAGAATGGCGATGATAAATACGCCCCATGCCCCAAGCGTCTTGAGGGCAGCGAGCCAGGCTGTATATTTCAGGAAAAATTTGGGTGCGGACATTTGGTTGGCGACAAGAAGCATTGTAAAGCCGCGACACCGGCACTGGAAGCGACGGCAAACAGTTAGAATAGACGCGGAGGCTTTTCCAGACGATGTCAGCGCAGCAGATCCCGGCGGCACCACCCTCTCCCGTAGAAATATTCAACACCGTTCAGGGCTATCAGCGTGCCTTCGCTCTTAAAGCAGCGGTTGACCTTGGCCTGTTTACAGCCATCGGCAAGGGCAGCAGCACCGCAAGCGAGATTGGCAATGCCTGCAATGCATCCGAGCGTGGCGTACGCATTCTATGCGACGTGCTGGTTGTGATGGGCTTTCTTACCAAGACAGGGAACCGGTACGCCTTAACGGCTGACAGCGCTTTTTTCCTGGATAGCCGCTCACCCGCTTACATGGGGCTGGCTTTTAAGTTTCTGCTGCATCCCACGCAACTGGCCAGGTTTGAGCGGCTGGGCGAGGCGGCGCGCCATGGCGGATCGACCGATGACGGCAGCCTGGCCCCCAATGACCCTATCTGGGTGGACTTTGCCAACGGCATGGCGCCCCTGATGATGCCGGCGGCCGAGGCAATGGCGGGAATATTATTTCAGGAGTTGAATTCGCGCCCTTCAGCCAAGATCCTGGACATTGCCGCCAGCCATGGCTTGTTCGGCATCACGGTCGCCCACAAACTGCCCAAGGCGCATATCCACGCGCTGGACTGGGCCAACGTGCTTGAGGTGGCGCAGGAAAATGCCACAAAACAGGGTCTGGCTGACCGCTACCATCTGTTGCCAGGGAGCGCGTTTGACGTGGATTATGGCACTGGCTTTGATGCGGTTTTGATTACCAATCTGCTGCATCACTTTGATCCTGCCACAAATGAAAAGATGCTGAAAAAGGCACATGCGGCCCTTAATCCGGGCGGACAAGTGATAATCTTGGAGTTTGTGCCGAACGAGGACCGTATTACTCCACCAGGGGCGGCCATGTTTAGTTTGACCATGCTGGGCAACACTCCACAAGGCGACGCCTATACCATGGCTGAATATGCGGCCATGTGCCGCAACGCGGGATTGGAAGCACCCAGGCAAATATCACTGGAACCGATGCCCCAGTCACTGGTGGTGGCGCGAAAAGCTTTTTAAAGGAGCGATGAACGTGTGCCTATTCGCCAGACGCTGATCGCGGTTTTGGCGACGTAAATTAACCCCGTCTGCGTGACGGTATGCGATTCGATGGACGAACCGCCAGACGCAGATACCAGCTAAGGGCCAGATAAACTGACCCTTGGCCCTTTACACGGCAATTTTCGAGCAATTACACTAACCGGTTTGACAAGTATGCAGGGAGGGCCTCTATGCCCGGAGTCGAGGAGAAGGTAAAAAACATTATCGTGGACCAGCTTGGAGTTGACGCGGCGGACGTTTCCACCGCAGCCTCCTTCGTCGACGATCTTGGGGCAGACTCTCTGGACCGCGTGGAACTGATTATGGCGCTGGAAGAAACTTTTGGAGTTGAAATCCCGGACGAAGACGCGGAAAAAATTGTTACCGTCCAGGACGCAATTGATTACATTCAGAAAAATGCAAAGTCAGTAAAACAGTAGCGGCCCTAAAGATTTGAATTCAGCAACAACCTAGAAGGAGACGCAAGCCTATGGCAGCAGCCGTTGAAGATAAAGTGAAACAAATCATTGTTGAACAGCTGGGAGTGGATGAAGGTGAAGTTACAGCCAACGCCTCCTTTGTGGACGATCTGGGCGCGGATTCGCTGGACACAGTGGAACTGGTGATGGCGTTTGAAGAGGCCTTTGACATTGAAATTCCCGATGAGGACGCGGAAAAGATCCGCACCGTGAAAGACGCCACGGACTATATTGAAAAGCACGCGAAAGGCGGCAAGTGATTGGCCAGGCGGGTGGTGGTAACGGGCATTGGGCTGATCTGCGCCGTAGGTCATACCAGCACTGAAGTCTGGCAGAACATTATGGCCGGCAAAAGTGGTGTTACAAAAATTACCACCTTTGACACCACACAGTTTGCCTGCCAGATCGCGGCTGAAGTAAAGGGATTTGACCCGCTCAAGTTCATTGAGAAAAAAGAGGTCAAGAAGATGGGGCGCTTCATCCATCTGGCCATGGCGGCGGCGGATGAGGCAATGAAAATGTCAGCTCTCCAGGTTACGCCTGAGATTGCCACGCGGGTTGGCGTGCATATTGGCTCGGGCGTGGGCGGGTTTGACGTGATTGAGCGCGAACACGCCGAACTGCTGAAAGGCGGTCCGCGCAAGATCTCTCCTTTCTTTATTCCCGCTTCCATTGTGAATCTTGCCGCCGGGCACGTAAGCATCCGCTACGGCGCCAAGGGACCCAATGAAGCCACGGCCACGGCCTGCACCACGAGCGCCCACGCCATTGGCGACGCGTATAAAATCATTCAGCGCTGTGATGCTGACGTGATGATTGCCGGCGGCTCCGAGGCGGCC
>DATBCN010000362.1:0-4691 GCA_036270475.1 Candidatus Angelobacter sp.
TTGACGGAGATATCACTGGGAATCCTGCTGGTTTTAGGTTTGCTCACACGCCCGGCGGCATTCGTCGCGTTTCTGTTCCTTGGCAGTCTGTGGCTCTCGGAGTTGGGCACGTCATGGATTTGGGAGCTTTTGGTTTCGGTCGTCGCATCGCTGGGGCTTGCGGTGGGTCGCGCGGGTCGGACCTGGGGCATTGACGCGTTGCTGGCGAAGAGAAACACCTCATCCCCGTGGTGGTAAGCCAATCTCGAGTGCGCGTGTCGGTCGTAATTCCCACATACAATGAAGCGCAGTCCATTGGCCGCGTGCTCGCCGATCTGCCGCCCGATCTCGTCACCGAGGTCATTGTTGTTGACAGCAACTCAAGTGACGGAACGCCAGAAATCGCCGCAGGAGCCGGCGCTCGCGTGATAAAAGAACCTCGTCGCGGGTATGGTCGCGCCTGCCTGACCGGTCTTGCCCACGCCGACAGCCCTGACGTGGTGGTCTTTCTGGATGGAGACTATAGCGACCGCCCCTCGGAGTTGCCAATTCTCCTGGCGCCAATCTTTGAGGGCCACGCTGATATCACGATAGGTTCTCGCCTGGGCCCGGACCGCAATTCCGGCGCGCTGCCGTGGCATGCCGCGTTCGGTAACCGTCTCGCTGCGGTCCTGATCCATCTTTTCTACGGTCTCAAGATCAGTGATCTCGGGCCGTTTCGGGCAGGCCGCGCCGATGTGCTGCGCGCTCTTGCGCTTGAAGAAGCCACCTACGGATGGGCCGTGGAAATGATCTTGAAAGGCGCTCTCGCCGGGTTCCGTATTGTTGAAGTTCCGGTGAGCTATCATCCGCGCATTGGAAAATCGAAAATCAGCGGTACGCTGAAAGGCACGCTGGGAGCAGGCTGGTTCATTCTCAGCCGGATCGTGCTTTATTATTTTCAGCGCGGCCGGGTAGTGGATAGAGGACCAGTTTGAATCAAAGTTGTCCGCTGCTTGAGAAGAAGTGGGTCCATCGCTCGTTGCGATGAACGCGACCACGGTAGGCCCGATGCACCGAAATCCTATGGAATCCGATAACCAGAACGGCGTTAGTGGGAACACCGCTCATCAAGACAACGTTCAGCAGAACAGCGCGCGCTTCTCTGTCCATGACCGCACCTTGGTGATTATGGCGAAAGCGCCGCGGCCGGGGATGGTGAAAACACGGCTCAGTCAGAGCCTGCCTTCTCCCGCGATAACGGCGCTGTATCGCTGCTTGCTGGAGGACACGCTGGCGCTGGCAAAGTCGTTGAGCGGCGTGGCGATCGCTGTTATGTGCCCTGAACCGGACAAGGACGAACTGGCGCACTTGCTCGCGAATACCGTGCAGGTGGTGGCGCAGAAGGGTGCAGGGCTTGCCGCAGGACTTATTTCTGTATTTGCGCACTTCACCGCGGGTGGACGGCAGCGCGTGATTGCCTTCAATAGTGACAGCCCGCACCTCTCGCCTTCGGTTCTGGAGAGCGCTTTTCACTCTCTGGCGACGTGCGACTTGGTTGTGGGGCCAACCCACGACGGAGGCTACTATCTTGTCGGCGCCAAGGCTGCTCATCCGGCGCTCTTTGATGACGATGGCATGAGCACAAGGAGCGCGCTCGATCGGTTGCTGGCTCGTGCCCGCGACCTTAAGCTTTCCACCGGGACCACTGAAACTTTTTACGACATTGACGTCGCCGAAGATCTCATTCGGCTCGCCCCGGAACTAGAGATCGCGCCGGCCAGGGCGCCGCGCACGGCAGCCTGGTTCGCCGAGTGGGGAGCAGCTCTCGGGCTACAGCGTGATCGAGCGGCAAAGCCATGACGTTCACACCAGCGCGCAGGCTATTCGCGCTTGGCGTCATCATGCTTATGGCTCTGGCGGTTTGCTCGCGCAAGTTCAGCCATGTGGGTGGCCCTGCGTTCATCCTATGGCTGGCCGTGGCCGGCGTTGCGTACCTGTTTGCTATTCGTGAATTCTTCGCCACGCCAGCATTTCCAAAGCGCATCATCGTCATCGGGCTGGCATTGGCGGCTGTGTGGCACCTTTTATTCCTGCTGAAGCCGCCAGGTTTAGATGACGATATCCACCGGTATGTCTGGGATGGACGCATCCAGCGGCTCGGCTATAACCCGTACATCGTCATTCCAGGTGATCCAGCGCTTAGCAGGCTGCACACATCCGAGACACAGACGCTGAACCACCCGGACGTACCGAGTCCATATCCGGCGGGTGCTCAGCTTTTTTTCCGTGCCGTAACCGCGATCCATGAGTCTGTCTTTGCGTTGAAAGCAGCATTTGTACTTTGCGATTTCGCGATTGTCCTTGTCTTGCTTGATGTCTTGCGCAGCAGCCGGCAACCAATGCATTGGATTCTGGCTTATGCCTGGAATCCGCTGCTGGCGATCGAGGTGGCGGGCAGTGGCCACGTCGATATTGTCGGCGCACTGCTGCTGTTGATCTCTGTTGCCGCACTGTGGCGCAGATGGCGTGCCATTGCCGCCGTTGCGTTTGCGCTTGCTGTTGCGGTGAAGTTCCTTCCTATTGTGCTGGCGCCGCTTTACTGGCGACGCCTGCGCGTCCGCGATGCGTTGCTGGCAGTATTTGTTTTTGCGCTGCTCTATTTGCCCTTCCTGGAGCGGGGACGGATTCCCAGCGGCTCGCTGGGCACTTACCTGCAGAGTTTCCGCTTTAATGCTCCGTTGTTTGCCACGCTTGAACGGACCTTGGCCCCGCGGTTCATCGTTGCG
The DNA here is from genome assembly GCA_036270475.1 of Candidatus Angelobacter sp. Lineage (GTDB taxonomy): Bacteria > Acidobacteriota > Terriglobia > Terriglobales > Acidobacteriaceae > Angelobacter. The sequence goes on from DATBCN010000362.1 coordinate 2,748, forward strand.
CTGGCAGTGCTTGCGGGCCTTGCCGTCGCCATCTGGCTGAGACGAAAGCCGGCGGAGTGGGACTCAGACGCCGTTGCCTGGCCAATGGCCGCGTCGCTGTTATTTGCGCCGGTCGTATATCCGTGGTACCTGCTCTGGCTGCTGCCGTTCATGCGTTCGGCCTCAACGTTCCCCCTCGTCCTCTGGACAGTAAGCATCATCCCTACGTATTATGTTTGGCATCTGCACACACTGGGACAGCCGTGGATAGTTCCTGGATGGATCATGCTGCTGGAATATGGGACCATTGCCACGGTCAGCGCGATGATCGGGTTGCGCCGTTTCATGCGGCCGCGAATTACGGAAGGCCCAATCAATTAGGCCCGGCGATACTTTGGTATCGGTTGATACCATCGTCTAATAGATTCGTGTCCGTATATCTGGCCTAATCGCCTGGACAAGAAATGCAATGTTGAATCAGAGGGACTCTCAAATGACAACTTCGAACCGCGTTACAAAGCTTGCTCTTCTAGGCATCGCGATGTTGTTCCTGGCGGCAACCTCATGGTCCCAAAAACCTCCGGTTGCCGAAAAGCTTGCCAAGACCTATGGCCTTGATTCGTTCGGCCAGATTGATGCAATCCGCTACACCTTCAACCTCGATGTTCCCGTGCTAAAGCTGAAACTTTCTCGAAGCTGGACCTGGGAACCCAAAGCCGACCGCGTTACCTATGAGGGAAAAGACAAAGCCGGCAACCCGGTCAAGGTCACGTACGTGCGTTCTCAACTCGACAGCCAGCCTGACACCGTGAAGAAGGAAATCGATCCGGGCTTCGTCAATGATCAGTACTGGCTGGTTTTCCCCTTTCATGTCGTCTGGGACAGCGGCGCAAGCGTGGAAGATGGCGGCATGCAGAAACTGCCGGTGGGCCAGGGTTCCGGACAGAAGGTGGTGGTGAAATATTCTTCCGGCGGTTACACGCCTGGCGACACCTGGGAACTCTTCCTCGGTCCCGACAGCCGCGTCAAGGCCATGGCCTTCCACCACGGCGGCGACGCAAAGCCGTCTTTGGTGATCGCGACGTGGGCGGGGTACAAGAAGGCTGGTCCACTCCTAATCTCAACGGAACATCATGGTACAGCGGACGGCGCGCCGATGACGCTGCTCTTTACCAATGTGGCCGTGAAACTGGCGGGGTCCGATACCTGGGTGAACGCGCAATAAAGCGCACGGACTCTGTCTGGCCATCGCCGGGGCGGTCCGCTCAAGCGATTTATCAGTGAGGGTACCGGCATTTTTTGGTTATTTGGGCGCAGAGTTCGAACGGAAGACAAGAAAATAGTCTTGTCCGTCTCCCTTGACAAAGCCGTACTGTTCTTGCAGTTGATAACCGGCCTGGGCGGCTTCCTGTATGACCACGTCACGCGAAACTCCGTGGTCATCGCCCTGGCCATTGCGATCAATGATTCCGACCCTTGCTCCGCTGCGCAGTGAACGGCGCAAGTTCTCCAGCAAAAGCACGGGATGCGCAACCTCATGATAGGTCTTTAACAGCAGTACGGAATCAACGCTGTTTTTTGACAGCCCAGGGTCATCCTCCGTGCTCAGGATTGCGCGAACGTTGCCAATGGCGTCCCGCCGAATACGCCGCTTTATATAGACAATGGACTCTGGATTGATGTCCACGGCGTAGACAATTCCGGTGCTTCCCACACGCTTTGCCGCGCGGACAGTGAACCATCCCGAACCCGCCCCTATGTCAGCTACGTGGGCGCCTTCCTTGACGCCCAGAATGTCCATCACGCGTTGGACCTGAAGCTTGCCGTCGCGGTCTTTATCTTCAAAAATCGACAAATCGCCGGTGTATGGCTTGCTTGTCTTGCGCGGCGTGGGTTGAGCATCTGCCTTGGCGCCAGTTTGCGCCCCCCAAACGTTCAGCGGGATGATTGCAGGCGCCTGCGCCA
>DATBCN010000363.1:0-2888 GCA_036270475.1 Candidatus Angelobacter sp.
GCTTGCTCTACAAATTCTTGCGTGCCGCGCTCAATGCCACTGGCCACCGGCTCAGGGAATCCCAAAGCAGCAGCCCCCGCGCCAGCTTGCTTGGCAATGGGCTTGCCGACAGCGCGCACAGCCTGGCCAGGAAGGCCCAGCACTTGATTTATGGCTTGCCCTGAAGCGCTGCGCGGCTGATAGGTATATTTTTCTTGGATCGATCTTTGAAAGCCTGGCACGTCCGAATCATCGACATTGCCGCTCAAAGCATCGTAGGCCGTGGCCGCTAAGCCCATGACATCTGATGCCACCTTTGCGCCAAAGCCCGTGACCATTGATACGCCGCTTTCGATGGCACCAGCGCCAGGAGTCAAGCTAAGTGGCGCTGTCGCGTGCTTGCTCCACCAATCAGTATCAGCGGCTGCTTCAGCCCTTGTCCCCGCCGATGTCTTGATGGTCTTCCCCTTCGCGCGCTGTGCAAGGTCATCATTGCCTATATCTTCGGGCGCTTCTGGCGTTGCCTGCGCGGCGCGGCGCGCCAGATCATCGTCCATGTCGTCAGCTGTAGCGCTCAAGGCAATATGCCCTGCGAAAGCTTTTTCAAGTTCAGCCGCTTCTGATGCAAGTCAGCGGCTTCAGCTGGTGTCAGGTTAGCGGCGAAGTCTTTCGCTTCAGCTGCCGAATCTGGGTCACTCTTGCCGCGTGCCTTCGCATTGCCATAGAGATATACACGCGGGTCAAAGTTCGCGGCCCATGCCGCCTGGAATGCCGGGTACTTGGACAAGTCTTGATTGACGCCGGTGCCGATGATTTTGTCCAGGCCTTGACGATACTCATGCCCGCCTTCAGTCAAAGCATTGGATAGCTTCACCTTGGTCTGCAAGGCCTTCGGTTCATAGGTGGTCTTTCCCGTGGCCCCTGCCGCTGTTTCAAGGCCCGCGTTGGTTGAAGGCAAGTGCATGCTGTCGCGGCTCATTGCAATCTGCCGTTCCAGCATGGCATCGATGGTCTGATAGTCAGAGACAGCATTGCCACCAAAGGGCCCAGCGACGGCACCCAGAGCGCTATGCCACGCTTGCGTGCCTGGCCCGGTCTTGGTGTCTTTCGACAAATCCAAGATTGCATTATTGATGTGCTTGTTCAAGCCATAGCTATTGTCCGTCTCACGCGCAGTCACAATGCCTTTCTCAATCTCTGCTTGCTGTGGGACGGGCTGCATGTATTTGACGCGTGACTGTGGTGGCGCAGCTGGTGGCGCTGGCCTTGCCCCTGGCGCTGGTGGCCGTTCTGGTGGTGTCTCTTCGCCAAGTGGCGTGAGATTGCCGCTAGCCACATCAAGGATGAATTCACGATTATCTTTGTCCTTAACAATCCTGCGCTCTGGTGGGATGCCTTCCTGAAAGCTCTGGCCGACATTGCCACCTACCGGCACACCCGTAGCATAGGGATTGGTGTTGATGATTTGGCCACGGTTGCCAGGAACTTGAATTCTCAAACCACCAGGCTTGCGCAATTCCACTTGTCCCTGCGCATCCATGCCCTGCGCTTGCAGCTGTTGCAAATACTTCGGCAAGTCGCCGCGCTTCTTTGGATCTTTCTGCAAGGCATCAAGCCCTGCTTCCCACTGCCTGATGGTGCCCTGAGCATTCGGCCCCAGCTGATCGGGTGCGCCCAAGGCTTCGAGCTTGCCCTTGACCGTGGCGTAGCCGTTATCAGAGCCCGCTTGTACTTCAGGGTCAGACAATACTGAGCCCACCCCTTGGATGATGGCTCCCAGCTGATTGCTACCGAATTGCAGCAAGTCATTATTGTTTTTGATTTGCCCCGATTTGATTTGGTTTAGCGTCTCATCGATCAGCGGCTTGGCGTTGCCAGCGGCCTTGTATGAATCCATTTTGTGGACACTATCAAGGTCCACCGTGTGATCTTTGCCCATGTGTTCAAGGGGATCAAAGTCCATGAAAAAATTCTGGTGACCGTTCAGCTGCTCTGTTTTTATTTGCTCTTGCTGTAACTGCTGCGCTTGAACCTGCAAGGCTTGCTGTTTCTGCTGAAGCCCAAGAATGCTGTTCATCGTGCCGAATACATCGGGCGCTTGAACTTGAGCCCCTACCGGAGTGATGCCGCCTAGTTCAGCCATTAGGGTACCGGTGCCGGTGGTAGATTGAGGGGCACGCCTTCAGCGCCAGCACCCCACCCAGCTGTGCCGCCTGAGAGTGCCGGGGAATTCATCGGCACAAAGCCACCACCCCCATACTGCGCCCAGAGCGCTGCATTGGTGGCACCACTGCCCAAGGAATTGGCCGCGCCCACTATGCCGCCCGCCTGAGCCGTGCCGATGTTTTGCGCTGCCTGGCCAGCTGTGCCCGCCAGATTCGTATTGACAGCAGCCTGGCCACTGGCCGCCGCTTGGCCAAGCCCAGCGATAGAGTTCAGCCGGTTGAATGTGTTCATTTGCTGCGTCTGATATTGGCCAAAGGCATTATTAAACGATTCATTCGCCAGGCCCGAATTGAAAGAAAGCAAATCTTTCATGGCGGAACCTGACAGCGCGCCTTGCGCCCCTGCGTCTTGGTTGATGACGCCTTGGTCACCTTGCTGGCGTACAAACTGATACGCCGGGGAATACTTCTGAAACGTGTCAGCCGTGAACGGCGCATTCAGGGAACCAAAGCCACCATTCCCCGCGCTCACTCCATCAGGCAAAGTGCCTGCCGTCGCGCCTTGCTGTGGCCCTAAGCCTTCGAGGTATTGCAGCTGCTTGAGCGCGCCCTGGCCCGCTTGGTTGTAGGGCTGTTCAAGTGAAATGTTTTGCTGCTGCTGTTGTTGCGCAATGTTCTGCGCATTCTTGGCAGCACTAGACTGCTTGTTAGCTGAATAGACAGCCGCGCCAGCACCAATGACAG
>DATBCN010000364.1:0-1973 GCA_036270475.1 Candidatus Angelobacter sp.
GTCCGCTCCCGCATCCACAAACGCCGGTATGAACTGGTCAGGATTTTCGATCATCAGGTGGCAATCCAGCGGCAGGTTTGTAACTTTTCTTATGCTGGCCACCACCGGAGGGCCAATCGTGATGTTCGGCACAAAGTGCCCATCCATCACATCCACGTGCAGCACCGTTGCCCCGCCTTCCACCACGGACTGTATCTGGTCCCCCAGATGGGCAAAGTCCGCCGACAATATGGAAGGTGCTAACTCAATCACTGAGGATCTTCTCTTTTTAATGTTCTTAATGCTTTGCGAAAGTTATTCAAATTCTAGCATGTAGCAGTGCTTGTTTATGCCCATAAAAGCTGATTCAAAAAGCCTTAGTCCCCTTCGGTCGTGCTCTCCTTTAGAACGCGCTTTTCCAGGAAACTTGCGGCCCACTCCCTGCGATCCAACTCTTGTGGCGTACTCGCCACCGGTCTTTTTCTGATCAATGTGATCCGTGTTGATCAGTGGTAAGGTTTTCCGTCTTGAACTCTTGGCACTTCCGGCGATTTTGCCAATCTGGACATACGTCAGAATTTTACTTTTTAGTTAACTTTAACCCCTCCCATACCCCCTCCCGTTTCATCCCAGCGATCCCAGATTGGCGTAGGCTTGGCCTAAATCTCAACAGGAATGATCCCTCTCTTGGCCTGACATATCGATCACGCACAAGTTTACTTTTTTATATACAGACGGGATGAGGGATACTAGCGCACTTTGTCTCACGCACCAAGCAGGAAAAAGGACAGCTTGACAAATCCATCCTTGGAGGAAACGCATTCATTTTTTCTGCCTGATTGGCTGCCTTTTCTGAGCCCCACGCAAGCTTCCGGCGAAGCCGGAATAAGTGCAAGTCGAAGGACCCGTGAATGAATATCCCTCCCGCGTTAAAAAGCGCAACAAGTTCCAACTCTACTTTGCGCGGCCCTCATGCGCCGGATGCAACTTCAGAAAGGCGTCTGTTGCATTGCGGGCCCGTTCCGCGGTTTCGCGGGAGGCCGGTCGCCCAACCACCCCAAGCAGCAGGCTGACCATCAGGTCCCGCCATAACAGTCCGGCGAACTGCTCGGCGAGTTCGCCAGGACTGCCTGCGAGCAGTCCGGACGCCTGCGCCCCGTCCATAATCTTTCGCAAGGCGGCCCGGCTGGCCTCCCGTCCAATAGAGTCGACCGCGCGCGCCACTTCCGGTGCCTGGGCCACCTCGGCAATCGCCAGCCGGAAGACCCCAATGACTGAGGGATCGCTGATCTCGTGGACTAGCTTGGCGCCGAAAGCAGTCAGCACTTGCGCCATGGTCTCGCGATTGCGCGGCACGGGAAGGTCAGCCGGCACTTCCAGCCGTTTTGCCCGCTCCCGGATGCAGGCCATCAGCATCTCCTGTTTGTTGCCCACCAGCCGGTACAGCTCGCGCTTTGAAACGCGCGCCCGCGTCGCAATCTCCAGTGTGCTGGCCGTTGCGTAGCCGCGCTTCATGAACGCAGCAAAGGCTGCTTCAAGAATGCGCTCGCGCACCTCGCTGTCCTGCCCGCCCTGCTGGCGCCGTTTTGATGTCGCTGACATTTGACATCGATGGTACCACATAGTACCATTTGAATGACGGTACCAATTGGTACCACAAAGACCAAACTGAATCGAGGTTTATCCATGAAACTACTTCCCTTTCTTCTTATGTCTATCTTTCCAGCGGCATCTGTGCTGCAATCAAATTCGCCCTCACAGCAACCGGCTTCCGGCGTCCCATCGCCTAAAACTACGGAAGTCATGGTGATACTGACTGCCAAACAGGGAGTCACCCGGCAGCAGATCATGAACGTTATGCCGGCCGAGATCAGGGCAACGGTAAAGCTCTATCTCGACGGCAAGATTCGTCAATGGTACTCGCGGGGTGACGGCAAAGGCGTGGTGTTTCTCATTGACGCCAAGACCGTCGACGAGGCCCACTCCCTCATCGA
>DATBCN010000365.1:0-3552 GCA_036270475.1 Candidatus Angelobacter sp.
ATAGCGCCATCCGCGGTTGAGCACATTTCCACGCGAAGCATGTTCATCTGCCTGTGATGTTGATGGATTACTACTTCGGCGAGATGAATCACGCCAAACTTGGGCACGCAGATGATGGAACCATGTCCCTGGAGTTCGGAGTCCGCTCCCACGTGCTTTTTCAAATCCAGGTGTCCCGCCGCCGAGCAGTAATAGCTGGCCGTGGCGGGTTTTTTGCCTTTGCTCTTTTTCCATGCCGCAACCCGATCCGTAATTCCATGCAAGGCGTGGTATTCCGCTTCCAGGTCCTGCAGTTCTTTTGCCTTGAGCTTCCTCAGCCCTGCCAGCGTGAACAGATGGTCCACCTTTTTTGACTGATGGGCCTTTTCAAACTTTGTAAATGTGTCAAGCCGATGAAATTCATGCGTCGCCAATTTTATATCGATGAGGTGGCCGCAGATGCGAAGATTCTCAAAATGGCTGCCGGTGATATCGAAACTGGCCTCGGCGTTGCTGCCTTCAGGCGGAGAGTAAACGGAGACACGGGAGACGACCTTGTCGGCTTTGACGATGTCAGCAATATTCAGCTTCTCAATGACAGAGAAGGCATAGCTGGTATGGACGTCATGGCAGCCGTCATGACTACCGCCGACTTCAGTATAGGCGGCACGGAAGGACAAAATCCCGTCCAGTTGGAAGTTTTCCACCCGATCAAAGCCGCGCCCGCCGCCGGAGGCCAGCGAGGTGGCCGCTTGCGCACCTATGCTGTGCTGGGCGGGACGGAGAAGTTCACCAGCAACGCCGAAAGCTGAAGCCTGGTATACGTGATTACAGTGGTGGTGAGTGCATTTTGCGGCCATGTATTTTCTCCACTTTAACCTGGAAACAACCGATTGGGGCACCGGCGTAAGACGTGAGTTCTTTTGGCTACTCTACCACCACAAAGGGCGGCAGTCATAGTCAAACTTGTACAGTCCAGGAGACGTACTATGTGAGAGAACGAAAGCTTGCGGTCTATTCCTGCAGATGGAAATTGAATCTATATCGAGTTACCTCAGACATTTTTCCGTCCGGGGCAACTCCCTGAATTACTATCTGGTAAGCTCCGTTGTCAATAATGCTTGAATCCAACACAAGATTGATCGTGTCACTAGCTTGTTCTAAAGACACGGGGAAGGGCGACTTTAATTTGCCCGCTTCAGTCTGAAGCTGACCTTCGTAACGGGTGTAATCTCCCTTATGTAGTAGTTGTAGTTGTAATTTCAGATCAAAGCGTGAATTTCGCGGCACAGTTACTACCTGGATTCCCTCCCCCTTGGCGCCGTCACTTAAAAAGAACGTGGGCACGACCTGGGGGTGGTGGAGTCCGGTAATGAGGCGGTTTTGGTAGACATTCAGCCCGACCGCGCAAAAAAGCAGGGCGAATGCCACTGCAGACACCGGCTGCCGTAAGCCGGACATAAGACTGCCCAGAAAGCCGGGCTGGGCGTGGGCCGTTTCCGCTTCTTCCGCGCCGATGCGGCGCAACTGGCCGACGAATTCAGTGCCGGCTTTTATCTGTTCAAAGCAAGCGGGGCAGGAAAACAGGTGCTCTTCATAGGCGTCGCGATCGTCCTGAGACAATTCGCCCAATAGGTAGCGCTCTGCCGTAAGGTTCCGGATTGCTTGATCGTGGTCCATCACTTTTGCATTCATAATTCTTAACCTCTGATCTGATTGGGCCGTCAGCCTTAAAAAACTCTAATTGCTTCTTTTTTTGTAGATCTCGCCAAATTTGTTGATGGCCCGGTGCAGCAGGACGCGAAGATAGTCGCGGTCTACTCCAAAATCGTTGCAAACATCGTCATTGTCGCGTTCTTCAAAAAACCGCGCGCGCAGGATATAGCGGTCCCTTTCCGGTAATTCAGCAAGAATGGCCCGCACCAATTGGCCGTGTTCGCGGCGCTCCATGAGTTCTTCCAGCCCAATGTGCTCATCGGCAACATCAGTAAATTCCAGGGAATCATGCTGGTTGCGATTGTCTGTCCTGCGGCTTTCAGAAAGCACATGTTTACACACGGAGTACACGTAAGAACCGAAGCCGCTGGGGTTATTGACGCTGCCTGACTGGACGGCAACCCATACCCGGCAGAACGTTTCCTGGCGCACATCTTCTATGGTGTGCGAATCCACGCCCCGGGCACGCAAGGTGATCCTGAGCCGTTCACTAAAATAGGCGACAAAATGCGCCTCGGTAGCAGGATCGCGTGCGCCGAGGCGGCGGAGATATTCTTCATCGAAGGAGTAGAAGTCCACTGGTGTTCTTTCCATCCAGTATACTTCAGCCCCGCCAGCCGCTTTTTGTTTTCTGGAGCGTACGGGCGCGCCCACGGGCGAACGACGCAGTGATGCACTGTTTCGTTTTTTTATTTCAGCCCGGGAACTGAGAGGCACGCTTTTCACTCCATTAAACTCCCAAAATGGCACACAATTTTTAACCGTCAAAGCCTGCGAAACGGCAGGTCAGAACCAAAATACAAACCCGGTTGCAAGTCACCCATGGCCAGCGCGGAAATGGCCGTGACCGTGGCCAGAATGCCTTGTTGGTCCGCATGGGGCCGCGATGAGACAGCAGGCGCCGGCGCGAGTTCCGCGGAACCAGGCCATGAACCATCCGGCAGTTGCATGCCGCGCAGAGAGGCAACCAGAGCCCAGGCGGATTGCAGACGCAAACGCATCAGGCAACGCAACAGCAGGGCCTGCTCCCATGCTCCTTCGGCGGAAAGCCGGCAGGCCAGTTCGCGGACCGCGTTCACAATGGACCAGGGCGCCATGCCAGGCTCCCAATCCATGAGCGTGGCGGAGACAAAAAATCGCGACGCGAGACGGCAGGGCCGGTGCAGGCTTTTTTCGTGAAGGTCTTCTTCACGCAGATCTTTTTTACGCAGACCGGTGCGAAGATGCGATAACAGAAACTCTGAAGAGGCAACGTCAATGGAGGCAAGCGCCCTGACGGCGATGGCAGTCACGTCAGAAGCGCTGGCATTCTCACTTGCTGGGGCCAAGGCAAATCCGCCGTCATCGCGACGGCAACGCTGCAACAGTTCCAGCGGTCCCGTGGGAATCGCACGCCCATGCTGGCGCAATGCCGTGATGGCCCATGCAGTTGAATCCGCATCGTCAGCCGAGCCGTCCCGGCCGAAGCTCCATCCACCTTGCGCAGTCTGGATTTCCGTGAGCCAGTCAAGGGAATCTTCCATCTGGCGGCGGAGCGAGTAACCAATATAGTGCGAAGGAACTTCTCCTAGCCGGGTAAGAACGTATGCCGTTACCCAGGATGCGGACCCCCTGGCGGCAGGACTGCATAAGCTCCAGGACCTTTGTTGCCGCCTGGAAAAAAGGAATTGTAAGCCGCCTGCAATCGCATCTGAACTGGAGCCGCGCTGGCGAGAAAGTCCCGAGGTCCCCAGCGCCTTAGCGTCTGGCTGATCCGGCCTTGCGATGTGGCGATGCAATTCAGATTGTTGGTTCGTCACGCCAGCTCCCAGAGTGTGGCTGCCGGCATGGAGAAACAGCCTGGCGCCTTACTAATGA
>DATBCN010000366.1:0-1938 GCA_036270475.1 Candidatus Angelobacter sp.
GTGGGGCATCCATGATAAGTATTTGTCAAGGGGAGACGGAGGTCGCCCGTCCCTTTTTTTGAGGGTGATCCTGGCTATGAAGCAGATTGCGGAAAAGCGCAGTTGTGCCTCGCGGCGGTGGTTCCTGCGGTTAAGAGCAGAACCGGACATCCATTTGCTGTCTCGGGTGTTGCCACCTTCACAGAAGATTGAGTTTGTGTTCACCTGCCAGCCTCCAAACAGGATGTATTGAGCCTCGGGAAAGCATCTTCACGACGGTTTCCGTCGCCCAGCCCCACAAGGGGAGGCCTGGCAGGTCACGCTCCACTGCAACTGCTTGTTTTGGGACCGCCCAGAGTTCAGGCGGCCTGTATCACGGCGTCGATCCGCCGCCGGAATCCTTCCTCGCGGCGGTCCACCGCCAGCAACCAGGCGACCAGCTTGCGCGCTACTGCGAGGGTGGCGCGATTGCGATTTCCTTTATTGATTTCTTTAGCATGCAGTTGCGCCAGTTCCGGGTTGTGGCGCGGCGCCAGTTTCGCCGCTTCGATGAGTACTGTCTGCAGATGCTTGTTGCGCTGTTTGGAGATCGGCGTTCGCATCTGTTTGCCGGCTGAGCTGATTTCGGCGCCGCAGAGCCCGCAGTAGCTCACGGCTTGTTTGAGGCTGCGGAACCGGGAGATCTCGCCGGTTTCCAGTGCCCATGTGATCGCGGTGACCGGCCCTACGCCCGGAATGGTCATCAGGCGCCCGACGCGTTCAGCCAGTACCGGATCCTTTGCGAGGGCTTTCATCAGATGTTTTTCCCTCTTGCCGAATGAATCCAGCGTCGTCCGGCTCAGCTCCAGCAGCGGCGGCAGCGATTCGGGCATGTGCTCGGCAGTGCGGAGCAACTCCCGGAAGTATTTCTTCTGGTGCAGTTTCTCTTTGTTGTATTCAATGCCCGCTTCCATCAACATGCCGCTCACCTTGTTTTTGGTCTGGGTCATCTGACCGACCAGCAGGTTCCTGTAGCGCAGGTTCCGCCTCAGATTGCGGATGGGCAGTGGCGCCATATAGCATTCCGGCAACAGGTTGGCGCGCAGCAGGTCGGTGATTTTGTCCGCATCCACGCGGTCATTCTTGCGTTTGGAGGCGGCGATGGCCTTCACCATCGCGGGGTGAGCCACCTTCACCTCATGCGCGTGAGGCTTGAGATGCTCGTAAACCCAACTGGTAAACAACGTCGCTTCCATGGCCGCAGTCCACGGGCGAGGCAGCCCGGCCATCCAGCCATCCAGTGTGGCGCGGCTGGCCGCCAGTTCGCCTTCCCGGACGAGAGTTCCATCCGCCAGTTTGATACAGAAGCTGATTGTCTTTTTGTGAATGTCCAGACCGATATAGTGCATAATCTCCATGGGGTTCTCCTGGGTTCGACTCGGAGCCGGATCCTCGGATCCGGGCTCTGCCTTTTGTACACCAGGAAACCCCACTCCACTTATTCATTCAAACAGGATGGCATCCTGCAGCCGATTGGCAATCGGCCTCCCCGACAAACGTTGTATTTCAGGGCGTTGATAACCTCTCAGGATGCGCGATGTCATCATCCTTTTCATTCACCTGGTCGCAACCGTCGTCCGCTTGCTACGGCCAGGCGGCCTCCATTCAGTTGTAGCCGAATCCAATCCATTCTTGTCCGGCATCATCTGCTGATCCTCAATCGCGGCCGCAGCCGCGCTCCCAACCTGCGCGCGGCGGATCGTGTCATCGCCGGTTTGTGCACCGCGGGAACGGCGGCCGCCTCAGCCGACCACGCGACGGCAGTTGAACGATTGAAAGAGGCTGTTGAGGTCAGCCGAGCAAACGGCGAAGCGTTGCCAGTCCAGCGGTTCTCGTCGCGACTACTCGGCCAGATAAGCAATGCGCCGTTGGCATGGTCGCGTCGGAAGACGTGGCGGTGCATGTCCACGACGAAATTGT
>DATBCN010000367.1:0-3862 GCA_036270475.1 Candidatus Angelobacter sp.
CGTTGGAGGCTGCCGGATGGTTGATAGGCGGCCCAACCGGCGCAGCCGCCAAGCTTGGGCTCAAGCGCACGACGTTGATTTCCAAAATGAAGAAGCTAGGGATCTCCCGTCCTGCGCGGCAGTCCAATGTAGATGCGCCTAACAAAGACCTTCAATCGAAGTCTTCATCTCTAATTCAGTAACCCGCTTGGGCACCTCCGTGCATTTGTCACCGGGTGCCACCCCACACGATTCCTCTACAATTGACAAGTTGAGATATGCGGGACGTTCAGAGCGTCGCTGCAGTCACGGCCAATGGATCTTCCGACTCCTCTCTTAGTCCCAGCATGTGGCAGAGCACAACCGCCTTACGCTCATCCGGCGGAAGACTATTTATGGCCTTAATGACGTCGCTTTCCGAGAATCTTGCCGATCTGAGTCGGTTGGCTGCGGAAAGCCTCAGATACGCGAGCAAAGGCCTCTTCGTCACCCGAATGGTCGTCCGACTCGTAATTCACCGGCAAAGGACTGAATTCTTTTGCCCGCGCACGTTCACGGCGAAGAAACCCAATGCGGAAACAAAGGAACGCACGATAAAAGCGACATTCATAAAAATCCAGCTCGTTTGAGTTTTCTGCAGCCCCGTCTTCAATGAAAAGGATAGGCGCGGTCAAGTCGATCTATGCCAAGGAGGCCGAGTTCTTCCACTCGGTCAAAAATCGGCGGTACAAATGGTAGAAACAAAAGGGTTAATCATGGTGGAGCTAGTCGGGATCGAACCGACGACCTCATCGTTGCGAACGATGCGCTCTCCCAGCTGAGCTATAGCCCCATACACCCGAGAAGACTGTGCCAATAGATTTTACCAGTGGAAGGCGATCTCACAAAATCACCATTTTGCCAAAGCTGATGCCCTGCGTTGCGCTCATCCTGGCCTGCCCAACATCCTTGCCAGAAGAGCAGGGAAAAACCGCTTCAGATAGACCAGCGTTTTTTCCCGGCCCCCGGCCACAACAATTTCTTTTTTCTTTGCAGCAACACCTTTCAAAATCTGCCGGGCACATTCATCGGCTGGCATGCCCTGGGCAAGTTCTGAGTCCATTTTGGCGTGCTTGCGGCCGTCGCCGCGCAACGCAGAAAGGCTGATCTCCGTGCGGATATATCCAGGGCAAACCATGGTCACATGGATGCCATTGCGTTCTTCTTCGGCCCGCAACGCTTCAAAGAAGCCGTGCAATGCAAACTTAGTCGCGGAATAGCCGGAGCGCATAGGCACGCCGATTTTTCCCGCCACGCTGGAGATCACCACCATGTGTCCGCCCTTTTGCGCAAGCATTGTTGGCAGGACCGCTCGGGCCATGGCTTCCGGACCAAAGAAATTGACCTCCATCAGCCGGCGGTAAACGCTCTCATCGGTTTCACGGGTGCGCGATCTCTGCGTAATACCGGCATTAAGGACAAGGACATCAACGCCTCCGAACAGTCCAAGTGCCAAGCGCGTTTTCTCCGGCAGTTCGTCAGCATTGGCCACGTCGAGCGGCAGCACCAGTGTGTTAGCTTCGCTGCCGCATGCGGCTTGCACGCGCTTCAACTCACCTTCACGCCGCGCGGACAAAATCAGCTTTGCGCCAGCATGATGGAACGCAAGCGCCAAAGCTTCTCCAATGCCAGACGATGCTCCGGTGATCCAGACGCGGCGGTTTTGAAAATCCATACGCTTATTTCGCTCCGGCAATTTCGACCGTTGCCGTATAGAGAAATTGCACAAACTTGCCAAAGCCGGCAATCTGTATACGCTCATCATTGCCATGTATGCGCTTGAGATCGTCAGCGCTCATCACCGTGCCAATGTCATAAGCCTGTACGCCTTTGGCGCGGAGCTGCGCTGAATCCGTTGCGCCCACCTGCATGATCGGGATGGTGGGCACGCCGGGAAAAACCTTCTGTTGGGCATGCTCCAGCGCGTGGAAAGCCCCTGTGTCCAATCCAGAGGGCGGGGCCGCGGGACGCTGGTTTACATTTTCCGCATCAACAAAAGTAATTGCGGGATCATTCATCAGCTTGGCCAATTCGACTTTAAGAGCATCCATGTTTTCGTCAGGGAGCGCCCGTACGTCAAAGCGCGCCTCGGCCTCCGCTGGAATCACATTGGAGCGGAAGCCGCCTTTGATGATGGTGGGAACGAGAGATGTGCGGAGCATGGAATAGTATGAGGGCTCAGTCTGATGCAGTTTCTGCTGTGCAGCAGGGTCCTCCACGTGGGCATAAAGCTGGGCTTTTTCCGGGGCGCTGATTTTTGCCATCTGCTGGAAGAAGCGGCGCGTGGTTTCATTCAGGCGCATCGGCGCTTCCCATCGGGCAACTTTATCTACGGCGGCAGCAAGGTGCGCAATGGCGTTGTCTATGCGCGGAGCGGAGCCGTGTCCGCTGGTGCCTTTTGCGATTAACGAGAATCCGCGCGGGACCTTCTGCGTGGTGGAAACAGCAACATATTGCACTTTGCCGTTTTCTTCCACAATATCGCCGCCTTCGTTCAGCGCGTACTCGCAAGCTATCTCGTCCCAGTGCTGCGCGACCATAAAGTCGATGCCGAACTGCGTCGTTCCTTCTTCGCCGGCTTCCGCCAGCAGAATTACATCGCGGTCCAGAGGGATCTTCATCCGGTGAAGCAGCAGAAAGACTTCAAGGTTGGCCGCGTCCATGGCTTTGTCATCGATTGAGCCACGGCCATAGAGATAGCCATCCTTGACGGTGGCGGCAAAAGGGTCAACCGTCCACTTATCGCGCTCAACGCCGACTACGTCAATGTGGCCCATCAGCAACAGCGGCTTCTTTTTGCCAGTACCTTTGATCCGCGCAACCACGTTGCCGCGGCCAGGCGCAGATTCGAATATCCGCGCAGTGATACCTTCCGCCGCCAGCACGCTCTTGATGTATTCAGCGGCACGCACTTCATTGCCAGGCGGATTACTGGTGTCAATCTTTACCAGCTCGCCCAGGAATTTAACGGCTTCCGTCTGGGCTGTAGTAAAGTCGGGCGCTGTCTGCTGGGCCAGCGCCAACGGAGACAGTACCAGGACAGCAAACAAGATGCGAGTTTGGAATCGAAGCATAGCCAGCAAGATTAGAGCTTGCGGGCGGTTTCCTGCAAGAGCGATTTCAGGATGGCATCATCCGCACGGTCTGCCGGCAGTCCACCCTGTGCCAGATCAGCAGAACCGCCGCCTCGTCCGTTGACCTGTGTTATCACATCTTTCATGAGCTGTCCCATATTCCATTTTTGGCCAGGACTCTGTGCAAACACGAGGGTGGGCTGGCCTGCGCTTGAGGCCAGCAGAGCGATTACGTCAGTCTTTCCTGCTGTCAACTTGTGAGCCAGCAGCTTTATAAAGAGCGCATCACGATCAGAAAATAGTTGCGTGATAACGCGCGGTGGGCCGGAGGTTTGAGCCAGCAGACGCTCCGCGGCATACTCCGCCAGCTCTTCCAGCAGCTTTTGCTGGGCTTTGCCTGCGGCCTTGCTCTCCGCCAGCGACTTGCGCACCTGCTCCGGCACATCATGGATGTGGCTGGAATAAAGTGCGGCAGTTTCAGTGAGTGTTGTGTAATCGCGGCGCGCCGCGGTCACGGCACGCTGCCCGCAGACGAACTCCACGCGCATTCCCTGCTTCACCTTCTCAATCTTGCGCAGCAGGATGCTGCCGATCTGCCCCGTAGCGCGGACATGGGTGCCGCCGCATGCAGTCAGGTCAAAATCCGTAATGTCAATCAAACGCAGGTCGCCGGTTTGTTTAGGCGGCAGCTTGCGCAGGCCGAGTTGTCGCGCCTCCTCCAACGGAACAAAGCGGATGCTGACCGGGCGGTCTTCCGCAATCACCTCATT
>DATBCN010000368.1:0-3653 GCA_036270475.1 Candidatus Angelobacter sp.
AGAGGAATTTGAAGCTGCGCTTGACGCTATGACTGTCTATTCCGACAAAATTCCTGTGCTTCCTTTGGACGCGCTCCGGCGGGATGAAATCTATCGAGACCACGACTGATGGCGGGACCAGCCCAGTCGTACCTTCTCGACACCAATGTTCTTCTCCGGCTTTATCAGCCTAATAGTCCGGAATTCTCTTCTATTCGTCGCACCGTCAATTCGCTCTATCGCGCCAATGCTACACTGTATTACCTCTCCCAAAATATTATTGAGTTCTGGAATGTCTCAACCAGACCATTGGCCCAGAACGGTTATGGTTTGTCACCGGCGGAAACAGATGAAGTGGCAAAGCAGATGGAGAAAGCGTTTACTTTGCTGCCGGATGTAGAAGCAATTCATCACGAGTGGCGGCGGCTGGTGTCTGCATACGGTGTTTCCAGCGCCAAGGTGCATGACGCTCGAATTGTGGCCGCGATGATCGTTCACGGTGTTCGTCAGATATTAACTCTTGATGGCGGCGACTTCGAATCGCTGCACGGAGATTGCGGTTGTGCATCCACAAAATATCCCAGCATAACGATTTATGACTGAACAGGAACTTGAACAGCAGCGGGCCAAACTCTGGCGCATTGACGGCAATGCGGTGCGGACAGTGGAAGACGCGCGCGGATTCCTGGAGGCTGTGGGTTTTTGCGTGACCTATCCAGAGCGTTCCGTGCCGCTAACGCCAAGTTTTATCGGCGCGCACACCGGCACCGCCACGGGACTGCCGGATGCCCGGCATGCATATGCCGATCCGCGCGCGCAGGCGGCAACAGAGCTGATGGTGCGATTGCTGCGAGAACGTTCCGCGTTTGAGATGAAATTCTTCGGCGATTCAAACCTGATTATCTCCGCGGCATCGTTTCCATTCTTTTACGCGATCGTCGGCGATCGGACGCCGAAGGCCCCGCCCAGGACCAAGGCGCAGGGCGCAGCGGTTTCTGAACTTTCCGCCAGCGTATTTGCCGCGCTGCAACAACACGGGCCGTTGAGCAAAACCCAGTTGCAGGAGCACGTGGGACGCGAAAGCAGCCAGGCGGCGCTGGACCGCGCACTGGGCGAGCTGTGGTCGATCCTGAAGATCACGCGCGTCGATTACACCACGGGCGGCGGTGCGTCGTGGGACGTGCTTTACCGCTGGGCGCCGGAGGCGGTGAAGGAAGGCATCAATATTTCATTGCCAGAAGCAATTTCAGCGCTGGTGAGCAAATATCTGGAGACGGTGGTGGCCGCGGAGCAGGAAGATGTTGAACAGTTTTTGTCTTATCTCACTTCGCGGTCAAAGGTGCGTGACGCCGTGAACGCGCTTTTGCAGGCGCGCGAACTCAGTTTTGTGACCATTGGGACAAAGCCGCTGATCCGCATGACGCCGCCGCCGGAACAGCAACGGAGCCGCAACCATGGGTGATCGAGCGACGGTGGTTGAAGGCAAATCTAAACCGGACAGCAAAAGACTGGTGATTGCGATTGACGGTCCGGCAGGGTCCGGCAAAAGCACTCTGGCCGCGTTGCTGGCAAGGAAATACGGTTACACGAATATTGAAACCGGCGCCATGTACCGTGCGTTGGCATTTAAGGCGATCGAGAATGGCGTCCCACTGGACGATGAGATGAAGCTGGCAGCACTCGCCCAGAGAGCGCAGATCGAACTGGTTCCAAGGCCAGAAGGCAATCGTGTGCTGCTGGATGGCGCGGACGTGACCGAGCGCCTGCGCAGCCAGGAAGTTACGGATGCCGCTTCCAAGGTTTCCGTCCACCCAGCAGTGCGGGAATGGATGGTGGACAGCCAACGTAAAATGGGAGCAGACGGCGGCATTGTGATGGAGGGGCGCGATATTGGCACGAAAGTTTTTCCTGACGCCGAAGTAAAAATCTTTCTGGATGCAGCACCGGAGATCCGTGGGACGCGGCGCTTTTTGGAAAACCCGGCATCCACGGCGCATGAGGCGTCTGTTGTGGCTGAGTTGCAGGCGCGTGACCAGCGCGACCGCACGCGCGCCAACTCTCCGCTGGTCCCCGCGCCAGATGCCGTACTGATTGACTCAACCTATCTAACGCTTGATCAGGTATTGGCCCGCGCGGTTGAGGTGATTGACGCCAGGCTGGAACAAGCGGCCTCTACACGGGCCTGATTTATCTGGCGGCAATCCACAAGTTGCGGTCATTGTTTGCGAATTTGAATTGAGCCGCGGTCCGAGCGCAAACGGATATCTGGCCCGCCTTTGCCCACGGAGCCGCGCGCGGTGGCGTCCTGGCTTCTATTGTCCACGTTGACGCTGAAGTCGCTTACGTCGATATTGCCGTTTCTGCTCTCTGCATCTAAACGGAAGCTGGCTTTTTCAGGCAGGTCAAGCTGTATGCCGCCGTGGGAATTATTCACGTCAATATTTCCCAGAGGCGCTTTGGCGCGGATTTCAACCAGGCCATTGCGGTTTTCAACTTCAACCTCTCCGCTTACATCCTCCAGATGGACTTCATTGGACCGCGTATTCAGCTTGACCGGTCCAGCCACCGAACTGGCCCGCAGATCGCCGCGCCCCATGTTAATTTCGCCATCGAGCTTGGCCAGTTGCAGATCAGTGCGGACTGACTTGAAATGCAGCCGCTGTCCGATATGCGAGAGCTCCACATTGCCGTTATAGCCAGCGTCAAAATCAAGCGTGCCGGAGACGTCGGAAATCGATCCATCCTCAACTTCGCCATCCACCTGCACGTTGCCGGTTACTTGTTTTACATTGACGGAGCCATGGCGCAGATGAAGCAGAGCGTTGCCTTTCACATTTTCAGCGGTGAGATTGCCGCGATCAGTGGTGAGTTCCACGTTGCCATCGCGCTGGGAAACGTTCAGGCTGCCCCGGCGCGTGGAAAGGGAAAGGGCAATCTGCCGCGGTAGTTGCAGGTCCAGATCAAAGCGCGCGTTTTCAAAATCGCCGCTGGTCAGGTCCAGCAGCCAGATGCTGCCTTGCTGCGTAAACTTGGGATGCGTGGATTCATTCAACCGGTTGGCGCTCTCCTGCGAGTCACTGCGCACTGCTTTATGCACCACGGCGTGGATCTGATCGTCTTCACTGGCGGTAATGTTAATGTCGCCCTCGGTGGAAAGAATTTTTATTTCTGAACCGGCATGCAGAGGCTGGGCAAAAGTGTCAGTAAATTCGTAACGGTTGTTGAACCAGTTTCCCCAGTCGGAGTCAACGCCCAGGTCGGCGCGCATGCCCCTCCAATTCCAATCCTTGGTTTCCGTGGCGCCCATACCGATCATGATGAAGAAGACAAGAAATACAATGCCTCCGGCGCCCAGGCGCGGCGTAGGTTCGCCGCGATGCCGCGCCCACAAGTGCTCCAGCAGTTTGGCCCCGCCCCAGAAGATCAGCAACAACGGCCAATAGTGCGCCATCCAGTTGCGAAATGACGCAAAGGAAATCACTCCGGTGGTGCGCAGCAGGAATATGATGCCAATCGTGATCAGGACCAGCGGGCCAAAAATGGAGCGCGGGCGCGGACGATAGTATGGCGTTTGTGTTGGTGTGCTCATGGTTTCACCTGTGAATCGTTCTCACCGGATGGAGCGGTGCTGCCTGCCCCGGGTGTCCACTGCTGAGTTGGCGGCGGAGGGACCA
>DATBCN010000369.1:0-1857 GCA_036270475.1 Candidatus Angelobacter sp.
CTGATGCCGTTCGAACCGTTAACGCAACCAATACTATTTATTTCTTGACAACTTGTCGCGAATGCTGTAAGATGGGGCTGTGGTTTGATGCCGAGCGGCTGGCCCGTTCGTGAATAGCTCTTTGAAAACTGAATTTCCCGCCACACCTCTGAAAAGAGCGTGATTTCCTCCCATTTGTTTTCAATCACTTACACACTCTTGGCCACTCTTTGCAAAAGAGTCGGGGGTGGAGGGCTCGCCACAAAATAGGCAATATAGTTCCTATTTTGAGGGCAACTCTGCAGTAACTTTCCTTCTATCAGTTGGTTAGGCGGAATTTCCGAGTTTTTTTTGTGGCACGGCCATTCCTGCTTGCCCTGAGGCACGAAGGTTTACCGTGCGTCGCGAAGGGGGCGGCGCGCGGTTGTTGTGTAGGGCTTAGATCAAACCCATAGCGGCAAACGCAGTCAGAGCGGCGCAGCCCAGACCCACACCAAGCAAAGCCCCAGCCAGCACATCGCTCAGAAAGTGCATGCCCAGCACAATCCGCGAAATCGCAATGCTGCACGCGAAGAAGAACACCGGCAATTCGATGCCGTGGTAAAAGTAGCTGACCACCAGGGCAATGGAAAACGCCGTCATGGTATGGCCGGAGGGGAAGGAAAATCTGTCCGGAGGCAAAACTTTCGACCAGCAGTGCGGCTCAATCTGGCAAGGCCGTGGCCGCTGGCTCAGGGTCTTCAGCAGCTTGAACACGCCAACTCCTACTACCGCCGCCAGGGTAGCCGCGCTCACCGCTGCGTATCGTTGGGTACCGCCGTACAACAGAACCAGAGCCGCCAGCGAATACCACAACCAGCCATCGCCCAGCCGGGTAGCCGCGATCATCCAATAGCGAATCCACCGCGGCGCGCGCCAGCGATTCATCCGCCGCATCAAGCGGTGGTCGCGCCGTTCGATGAATCCCCACACCTGGCGTGCAACGGTCATGTCGTTCACCCGTCTTACACCGTCTTCAAACCTGTTCGGTCCCGGCTTGCAGATCCCACAGCATGCGCGGCGTCTTTCCCGGTTCCCGAAAATGCGCCGCCCATTTTCTGCAGAACAAAATCTCGTTGGCCCAATGCCCCGCGGTGATCGCTGGAATCAGAACACCCAGCGGCAACAGAGCCAACGTCGCGGGCCGTTCCTGAAACAAAGCTCTTGTAATGGAAAAAACGTCGGCGGTGAGGCCGGCCAGGCTTCCATCGGCGCCCCGCACTTTTCCGCGCTTGGCGCGCAGTCCAGCGAAGAAATCCTCGACGGTTTGTGCGCCAGGCACTTCGGTGTAGGTCAATCCGACGCCGCGCATGGCATGGGAATCGCTGCCGCCGATGGCAATTTTCCCAAGTCGTTTTGCCAGCGCTTGCGCGTTGCGGTTGGCCTTGGGCCACATCTGTCCGTTGCGAATTTCAAATGCCGGAACATAGGAGGCGAACCAGTGAAAATCATCCTCGGTGCGTTTGCCAGTCAGTCCGGAGAAAATATGATTGGCGCTGAAGAAAAGCCGTTGTTCCGTCAGATACATCAGCAGGGAAACAAAGTCTTTCCGCCGCCGCTGGACCTCGACGTGGTCCCGCTCGTTCAGGTTGTAAACTCCGATGTGCACTTCGGAGCCGCTGGGCATTCGGCAAGTCACCTCTTCGCTGACGAAGAAGTCCGGATGGTGCCGCAATTCTTCAGCGGCGTCGATGGAGTCGTGGTCGGTTAGGGTTACGATGGTCATGCCCAATTCTTTGCAGCGGGCATAGACCCCGGTTGGCTGGTTGTAAGATTCCTTGCAAAGGCGGCCAAGCCCAGGAGTAGTACACATTCCCGAGGCGGTAGTGTGGATGTGAA
>DATBCN010000370.1:0-2071 GCA_036270475.1 Candidatus Angelobacter sp.
ATTTACCAGCGCTGGCAACTGCTCCAGATAAACCATCACCGCAGCTTGTTTTTACCCGAGCGTAGCCGTTTTGTCTTTGCCAATTTTGGCCACCGCATAGGCGGCAAACGCCTCTACCGCGGCCACCTGTATCTGCCGGGCTTTCTCTACTGCCTGCTGGGCGTCGCGCGTCTGCGGCAAGTAAAACTGTTGTGGATCAAACGCCTGGTCCGCAGGATCACCAGCGCAGGCCTGCCGTATGTCGGCGTCAAAATGGTTATAGCCGGCCACGGCGCAATCAATCAGAGCTTTGCTCGCCGCCAGTGCGCCGTATGTGCTTCGCTCCCATGAACTCACGCAACCAGCCATCAGCGCACACGCTGGAATCACAACGCAAAACGCCATCACCCCGCTGACTTTGCTCCAGTCAGCCATTCTGCTTTGGCTGGCCCCCGTGAGCGGCGACTGCTTCAGATACAGCAGCACGCTCTTCGCTCCAATCAACAGGGCCGCCGCTCCCACTTTCATCAGCCCCGCTTTGGAAAAATTAAAGCTCGCCGGGTCCAGCGTCATCGTCGCCAGCGCGGTAATCATTGAGCTGAGCACAAACACACTCAGCCCCTTGAACCAGGTTTTCAGGTTCATGGTCTTGTTCCTCATTTCTTGTTGGATTGTTTTAGAATTTCAGCGTGGATCAAATGGATTTTGGACTTTTAGATTTTGGACTTTGGGTGTTGGGTGTTTGCATTTTGGATTTTGGATTTTTTACTCTTGGCTCTCCCTCCGTTGGTAGGTTTTTCCTTTCTCCGTGCCTCCGTGTCTCCGGGTAGGTTTTTCCTCACTGCGCCTTCTCCGCGCCTCCATGTCGCCGTGGTAGGTTTTTCACTGCGCCTTTCTCCGTGCCTCCGTGTCTCCGTGGTGGGTTTTCCTCCCCGTGCCTCCGTGGTAGATTCTTCTTCAAACCGCTTTCCACGTCCTTCCTGTCCTTATCGCGCGGACCGTCGTCGGAGACACGCCAAACTCCCGCGCAATCTCGCTCATATACAGCTTGTCTTCCGCCAGCATGGTCTTGATTCTGCCCACCTGCTCCGTTGTCAGTTTGGCGGAGCCGTGTTTCTCGCCCCGCGGACTGCGGCCTTTCTCAATCATGTCTTCCGCGTTCTCCGCCGCCGTGCCTAAAAACAAATGCTCGGGATTCACGCATGGCCGCACATCACATCTGTGGCACACCACCATCCCTGGCCCAATCTCGCCCCGGAACAGCTTCCACCCCACGCGATGTGCTCCCTGCTCTCGGCCTTGAAAGCGCGCCGCCCCATATCCATCCGGACGGACCATTCCCTGCCACAGCCAGCATCCGCTGGCAGAGTCGGCGCACACCTTGGCCAAAAATCTTTCTCGCGGACTAAGTTTCATTGGTTTCAACCTGCCTATGGACAAATAAAAACTCTTAAGCGTTTGCGGCGTGCTTGCCATTCGGGCTAATCCCCTTGCGCTCGGCAAAATCACTCCACATCAGCTTGTGCTGGTACACAATGATGGACATCTTGCGGTAAATCCCCAGCAGCACAAACAAGTTTGCCGCCGTGACAATATCAGTGAAATGGAATTGCATGGGCCCTCCGGGAAATCAAATTCTCTTGCAAATAAAAAAGCAGCCGCGCAGGCTGCTGCTTTCAAGTTCTTGCTACTGCGGTTCCAAGAGTTGCTGTGCCCTTCTCAGGGTGGAGCAGGCATTTTATGTCTGGCATTTTATGCCTGCGGTAACCTGGCATCCATTGCCGGCTTTAGCCGCCGAGGTAAGCCTGTCTGGGTACATTAACTTGGGAAGCGCTCTAAAGATCTCTCAGCGCCGCAATTACATCGCTGGCGTCGGCCGGTGATACCATGCTTCGTGTGAGCGCCCGCCAAGAACCGGCACTTGAGCGGTTCCAGTTCGGAGAAAACTGGGCCCGCTTTCTCTCCGTGGTGGATGAGGACCGCATCGCCAACGCCGCTGCCCGCCTCTCTGAGCTGCTCGGAGACATACGCGGCAAATCCTTCCTCGACGTTGGCTCCGGTAGCGGCATCCACTCCCTTGCTGCCATCCGTC
>DATBCN010000371.1:0-2084 GCA_036270475.1 Candidatus Angelobacter sp.
GGTGGTCGCCACCACCGTTGTTGTCATGAAGCAGGCTGACGTTGCCCAGAAGCAGCAGCATGATCGCGAGGACTGGCAAAAGCGCGGCGCTGGTGGAATTGTAAGCTCCGTTGACATGGCTGCAGGGACCATCAATGTTTCCGTTAACCCCGCGCTCAGTATCGTGGTCAAGACCACCAGGGAGACAGGGTTCCTTCGTTATGCGCCCGGCTCTATCAAGTTTTCTGACGCGCAAAAAGGGACCATGGACCAGATCAGGACCGGCGACCAAATCCGCGCGCGCGGCAATCGCAGTGCTGACGGCAAGGAGTTGACCGCCGAAGAGGTGATCTCCGGCGCCTTCCGCAATATCGCGGGGACCATCACTTCCATTGATGCCGCCAATAACGCCATCACCGTGAAAGACGTGCTGGCAAAAAAATCTGTCGTGATCAAATTTAATGCTGATTCGCAGTTGCGCAAGCTGGCGCCGCAAATGGCCCAGCGTCTGGCTTTCTTTTTGAAAAGCGGTGCTCAGGGGCAAGGTGGACCTCCGGCAGACGGACAAACCCCAACCAGCGGAGCAGCACCAGCCGGAAACGCACCAGCGCCCGGCGGCAACGGACAAGGCGGCAATGGCTCCGGCGGCAACAGGCAAGGCCCGCGCCCCGGAGGCGCGCCTGACTTCCAGCAAATGCTCAGCCGCATTCCCACCGTGACATTGGCAGACCTCCAGAAAGAAGATGCGGTCATGGTTGTGGCCACGCAGGCCGATGGCGGAGAAGTGATCGCCGTTACGCTGCTGGGCGGAGTGGAGCCGATTCTTACCGCATCGCCCAACGGCATGGGCGCTGCCGCTCTTTTTTCCGGATGGAACATGGGCACGCCCGGTGGCGATGCGGGCCCGCAATGACCTCGGGGAAAGCCGCAAGAACAATAGCGCACGCCGCCATAAGAACAATCATGACTGTTGAGGAGCGATTGATGAAATTCTGGCCGTCGGGGACGCGTGCTTGGCTCTCCGCTTTTGTAGCTTCCATTCTTCTTTGCTGCTCTGGCGCCGTGCTCGCTCAGGGGCCTGCTGGGCGTCTTCGCGGACAGGTCACCGACCCCACCGGCGCGGTCATTCCCGGGGCCAGCATAACAGTAAAGAATTCGAGCGGGCTGGTTGTCTCCGCCACTTCAGATGGCGCTGGCGCATATGACGTAAAAAATCTTCCCGCGGGTAAATACACCGTCAGCGTTACCGCCAAAGGCTTTGCGCCGGTCAAACAGCAGATTGACGTGGTAGCCGGACAGGAAAAAAGGGCCGATATCGCGCTTGAAATCGTTGTGAAGGAAGAAAGCATTGACGTTCAAGGGGACGCCGCCCGGGTCGGCACAGGTTCAGACAATAACGCCAGCAGCCTGGTCATCAGCGGCAAGGACCTGGATGCGCTCTCTGACGATCCGGATGAGTTGCAATCAGAATTGCAGGCCCTGGCTGGCCCTTCCGCCGGGCCCAATGGCGGCCAGATATATATTGATGGGTTTACCGGCGGGCAACTTCCGCCCAAATCTTCCATCCGCGAAATTCGCATTAATCAAAACCCTTTTTCAGCGCAATATGAACGCATGGGCTTTGGCCGCATTGAGATCCTGACCAAGCCGGGTACTGACAAGCTGCATGGCCAGTTCTCTTTCAATGACAACCATTCTTTTCTTGACGCGTTGAATCCTTTTGCCGCGTCTGAGCCTGATTTCAGCACGCAGATGGTCAGCGGCAACGTGGGCGGGCCGCTGGGCAAAAAAGCGTCGTACCAGATCAACGCGGAGCGCCGCAATATCAATGAGGCCGCGGTGGTTTTGCCCGCCGCATTCGCCGCCGCAAACCAGCCGGTGATTGGGGTGCTCAATCCGCGTGTCCGCACCAACGTAAGCTCGCGCTTTGACTTTCAGATCGCGGCCTCCAACACCTTGATGGTCCGTTACCAATTCACCCACAACCATGAAGAGAACAACGGCATCAGCCAGCTCTCCCTGCCGTCACAGGGCTTTAACCAGACCGGCAATGAGAATGAAATCCAGGTCAGTGATACGCAGATTCTGAGCCCGCACGCCGTCAA
>DATBCN010000372.1:0-1596 GCA_036270475.1 Candidatus Angelobacter sp.
CATGGCCGCTCAGCGGAATGATTGAGGTCTGGTCGGGAGGTACGTGCGTGCTCCAGTAATTGGCAAAGGCCACAAAGCTCAGGTTCACGGCATTGAGCATCAGCTCAATCGACATAAAGATGGTGATGATGTTCCGCTTCAATAGAAAGCCAAATACGCCCAGGCAAAACAACACCGCGCTAAGAATGAGATACCAGGAAAGCGGGACCATTTAGTTCTCCCTCTTTCCCAGCACCACCGCGCCCATAATGGCGATCAGGATCAGCACTGAAGTGATTTCAAAGGGAAGCAGAAAGTTTTTGAACAGCAGCCGCGCGATGGCGTGGGTTTCGCCGAAGTCGCTGGGAGCAATCACTACGCCGCCAAGCTGCTGGCTCCGGTTCACGAGCAGCCAGCCTACCGTTCCCGCCAGCACGATCACGCCCGGCACGCCGGCCGCAAGCGCCATGCGGCTGCCGCGTGTGCGTTCTTCCTCGCCGGCATTGAGCAGCATGATCACAAAGACGAAAAGCACCATGATTGCGCCGGCATAAACAATTACCTGGATGGCGGCCACAAATTCAGCGCCCAGCAGCAGGTAGATGAGCGCCAGTGACGCCATGACCACCACGAGCGAAAGCGCGCTGTTGATGGGATGGCGCTGCAGCAGCAAGTTAATGGCGCCCGCCACGCAGATGAGACCAAAGACGATAAAGAGGACCTGATGGACCATCCCTTATGCCCCCCAAGCCACAATCAGGCTGGTGACAATAATGTTGGCAATGGCCAGCGGCAGAAGAAACTTCCATCCAAAGGCCATAAGTTGGTCATAACGGAAGCGCGGCAGCGTGCCGCGAATCCATATATACAGAAAGATGAAAAAGAAAACTTTCAGTGCGAAATAACCCACCGGCAGCAGAGACTGGAGCAGAGGCGGAAGGAATGCAAGGTGCGGACCGTGCCATCCGCCAAAAAAGAGCAGGCTGGCCAGGCACGCCACGGTGAACATGTTCACATATTCCGCCATAAAGAACATGGCAAACTTCATGGAACTGTATTCAGTATGGTAGCCGGCCACCAATTCGGTTTCAGCTTCCGGCATATCGAACGGGATGCGATTCGTTTCGGCATACGCCGCCAGCAGATAAATAAAGAATCCGACAATCTGCGGAAAAATGAACCAGTGCGGGACGTGCGTGTTATGTCCTCCCAGAGTCCAGTTGCCGCTCTGGCTGGAGACAATCTCACGCAGGCTCAGGCTTCCTGAGAGAAGAAGAATGCCGACCAGAGACAGGCCAAGAGAAAGCTCATAGCTAATCATCTGGGCGCTGGCCCGTAAGGAGCCGAGCAGGGAATACTTGCTGTTGGACGACCATCCGGCCAGCGCGACGCCATAGACGCCAATCGACGTGACGCCAAGAATAATCAACAGGCCGATATTGATGTCACTCACGGCGCCGCCCATATGCAGAATGCCGCTGATCTGGAGCGGGGTGGTATGTCCGGCAATGGTGATGGTCTCGCCAAAGGGAATCACCGCAATGGAGATCAGGGACATAATCAGGGCCAGCATGGGCGCAAGTATGAACAGCCCCTTGTGGACATAGTCCGGCAGCA
>DATBCN010000373.1:0-3251 GCA_036270475.1 Candidatus Angelobacter sp.
CCTGCGCGTTAATCAAAATATCTTGTGGGCCGTGGCTATGGCTACGGCCCGCATCCTACACATCTTTCTTTGTTTTCAAGACCTTCAGCCCGGCAAACCAATTCTGCGAATCAGGTCCTGGAATCGTGGATCGGAGCGCACGTCATCCAGCATCGGTTCAACGCTCAGCCAGGTCAGGCCGTCAGCTCGCTCGGCAAAGGCTTTTTCCAGCCACATCATCGCTTTGTCCTTGTCGCCCAGTCCGGCAAAGAGCATGCCAAAATAGGTTGGCGGAATGTAGCGTTTCTTCGCCGCGGCCTTAAATGCTTCCGCCAACTTCATCGTTTCCGCCTTCTTTCCGCTCACGGCGTAAGCCAGGCCCAGCGCGGCGTCCATCAGCGGCATCTCTCCCGTGTCTGTTCGCGCCTGTTTCAGGTGTGCAATGGCTTTGGCATGTTCATTCAACCGCATATAAGCGCGCCCAGCGATGAAATGCAGCATGAAATATCCGGGATCCAACTGCTTGGCTCTCTCGCACTCTTCCACGGCGCGCTGATACTCGCGGCCAAAATAGTATGCGGCCGCACGCGTCGTGTGGACGGCAACCAGCCTATGTGGATCTGTCTCCTGCACAATGCTCATGGTCTGTTCAATCTCGTCAAACGCAGCATCGCGCCGCCCCAGCGCCAGCAGCATCCATGAATACCAGAGATGTGTATCTGCATGGTCCGGATTGAGTTCAATCGCCTGTTCGTAACCGGCCTCAGCCTCTTTCCATTTCCAATGGTAATGGTGGTCCACCAGCGCCAGCGCGGTGTGCGCCTCGGCAAATGAATTATCCAGTTCCAGTGCTTTGCGGGCGGCTTTTTCCGCCTTCGGCATGGCTTCATGCGGCGGCAGCAGATCAAACGGCGCTATCGCCAGCAGCGCATGGGCGCTGGCTAATCCAGCATGGGCTGGCGCATAATTCTGATCGGCCAAGATCGCAACTTCAAAATCTTCAATGCTCCTGCTGATGGCTGAAGGCGTCATCTGGTGCAGGTTGTAGCGGGCCTTCAGGTAGGCGTCATAGGCCGCAGCCTGTACTCGTCCTTGCCCTTTTTGCAGATTGGAGAGGCGTGTGCGCTCGGAAAGATTCAGCGCCAGGTTAATTTCGCGCGCAATGGCCTGTGCTATGTCAGCCTGCACGCTCAGAACATCGCTCAGGTCGCGTTCATAGGTTTCCGCCCATAGCTGCGTCTGGTCTTTTAGCTGGATCAGTTGCGCCGTAATGCGCACGCGATTGCCGCCGCGCCTGACCTTTCCTTCCAGGACGTAATCCACGCTCAGCTCTTTCTTCATCTGCTCCATGGATTTGCTGCTGGAGTCATAATGTTCCGCCGTGGTGCGCGCGATCACGGCTAGTTCGGGCGATTGCAGCCTCGTGATCTGAGTAATCATCTCTTCGGTAAGACCGTCGCTGAAGTAGTCGTCTTCTTTTGCGCCGCCGAGATTGCCGAAGCGGAGGACCGCCATCTTGATTTTGTCTGGCCGGGTCTCCGATTGTCCCACAACTCCGCTGGCCGCACCCGATTGTTGTCGGGTTGTGAACCACTGCGTCAACTCATTGCGGTATGCGTAGATGGATCCCAGCTTGTCATGCAGGTGCCGATAAACGGGAAGCCCTTCTTTTTTCTCCCAACGCTGTACGGTGCGGACGTCGCGCCGCAGATAGGCGGCAATTTCCTTCCACGAATCAAGACGGTCAGCCGGATTGCCGGTGGTCATGTTTGCGTTCCGCCGTTCCTTTCGCGATATCCAATCTTACTTCACGACATTCAGCGGCATGTCCCTGTGCCGCGCCTTGCCGCTTGAGAGCCAATTCTAATGGGAGATAGAGTCATATTCGTAGTGAAAAGAGAGAAGCCATCATGATCAGGCTTGGTGCAAAGACGGGTTCCCTGCTTCTTATCGCAATGTTGTTCGCCAAACTGGCTTCCGCGCAAGCCGTGCCCTGGGGTTTCGACGATCCGCCGGCACAGAGTAGCCCTGCCACCAGTGCTACGCAGGATGAAACACAGCTTACTGAAACTATGGCGCCGCAGGTCGCAACCACGACCGATCCTTCCACGGTGGCCATACCCGCCGGGACCCGGGTGTTGATGGTCCTGAAGAGCCCGCTGCATACCACATCGGGAACAGCGGGCTCCGGTCTCTACCTGGAAACTCTGTACCCCGTAGTCCAGGGCAATCGCGTGGTGATTCCTGCGCACACGCAGGTGCAGGGCGTGGTTGAAGCCGATAGGCGTCCTGGCCACGTCAATCGCGTTTCAGAATTCCGCTTTCGCTTCACCACCTTGATCTTCCCTAATAACTTTGTCGCTCCGATTGACGGCATGCTGCAGAGCATTCCCGGCGCAAAGAACATTCGCACGCATGATAAAGATGGGACGTTGAAGCCGGTGGACCAGACGGAAAAGGTTATCACTCCGGCTGCGGCGGGCGCTGTAGGTGGCGCGATTGTCGGTGCGCATCGTGGGTTCGGTATTGGTTTATTGCCCGGGGCGGGCCTGGGCGCTGCTCTAGGTCTGGGGACGGTCATGCTGAAACGCGGTGATGAGATCAGTCTACCGCAGGGGACCAGCGTGGAAATGGTCCTGCAATCCCCTTTTACTCTGGAGCAATCACAAATGGCGGCAAACGCGCGTTATGTTCATCCATCGCAAGCAATGAACGATATGCAGCAGACCGCCAGTGTCGATGATGGCAGGAAGAGCAGGAAACATCAGCGGGACGCATTCGGAACAATCAACCCATTCAAGGTCCTTGTTCCTATTGATTAGCCGCTTGTAGCAGCAAAAACGCCCCACTTTCGTCGCGGAGTATGGCAAGGGCCAGGGTACATAACGCTACAACCCTAAATGCCGGCGATTTACGCAGCGTCTGCAAGCCAAAACGCAGATCTTGCAGGAGGGTAATCACA
Source organism: Candidatus Angelobacter sp. (assembly GCA_036270475.1). Lineage (GTDB taxonomy): Bacteria > Acidobacteriota > Terriglobia > Terriglobales > Acidobacteriaceae > Angelobacter. Next base: position 2,942 of record DATBCN010000373.1, read on the forward strand.
CTTCTCCCTCGAATTCAAAATTCAGGTTCAAGCAAGAATGAGCGGGCTTCTACACCATTTCTGCGGCTTGCTGCGCGGCTTCCGTTTCTTCAACCACTTTTCCGTCGAAGAGATGGATGGTCCGCTCGGCATGCTTGGCAAAACGGGCGTCGTGCGTAACCATGCAGATAGTCGCGCCTTCACGGTGCAGGCTCTGCAGCAACTCCATTACGGCTTCGCCATTTCGGGAATCCAGGTTTCCGGTTGGCTCGTCCGCCAGCAGGATAGATGGTGATCCACCCAGCGCGCGGGCCACGGCAACGCGCTGTTG
>DATBCN010000374.1:0-2884 GCA_036270475.1 Candidatus Angelobacter sp.
AAGTCATCGCCTCTTCTTTATGAGTAATGCGGATAATCACTACGCCGCTGACCAGGATCGCCAGTAACACCAGAGCTACCGTGATCTGAAAGTGGCGGGGAATCACTGGCGAACTCCCATCTGGCCGCGGACCTGCGCGATTCCCAAAGCTATGGCTGATGCCACAGTATTGTGCCTTTTCTGGTTCTCCATCGACTGTGGATCGCTATTGTCCGGGGCCAGTTCCACGGCGATGGCTGGCGCCACAATGTTGTTTAACGGGCGTAACTGCATGCCACGGCATGCCACCGTCAGGCCTTTTTTTCGCAATTCATCCGCAACCGCGCGAGCGGCGGCCTGGCTTCGATTTAGTGCGCCGGACTGCGCACTCTCCCAGGGCAGAAAGCGTCCAGCCAAAGGCAGTTGCGTGTCCGCCAGCAGCGGAGAGTAGACGCGCACGCCTTGCCCCGGCCTGCCCGCGTGAAGCGCCACGTAGATTCCCGCATGCTGTTCGTTCGTGATTTCCGCCCGCCGTTCCATGGCCACGTCGATATCTGAATCGCGCAGCAGCCGTGCCGCGATGCCGCGTTCTTCCAGTTCCTTGCGTAGCTCTCGCGCCAGCCGGAGGGTGATCTCTTTTTCTGAGAGCTTGCCAAAGCTCGCCCCTTTGTCATAACCGCCGTGGCCGGGATCGATCATCACAAAAAATTCCTGCGTATGCCGCTGGGCTTCGGCTGCTGGCGAGGTGTTCTCCGGCCCTGGCGGAGTGGCCGCAGCCACGGGAGGCGCTGGTTGGAGCGTAATGGTCTTTCCGTCCTCGCTCCGGATGACCTGCAAATGAGCGTTGCCGGAGACCGTGATCAACGCTGCGCCGTTTTCTTCCGTGAAAATCAGGGACTGAATTGCTCCATCGCCAAACTGTTGCTTGTTTCCATCCGAGAGCACCGGGTCTTTGGGAAAAATCAGGGTGGTTTTGTTGGCGAGGGTGGACAAAACGCCGCTGCGGTCTTCTTCCTGATTCACGTTCATGCGCGCGATTGGCTGGCTGAACGTCAGCACCAGCGATGGCTGCTCACCGCTCTTATATTCGGCGTGAAAACCTGTGTGTACGTTGCCGATAAAAATACGCCGCGCCGGCTGGTGAAAGTCCACAGCCGTAGCTAACATCTGGCTCAGCAGCGTAAGTGCAGAGTCCAGGGGAACCAGGACGCGGCCATTTTCCACCAGCACCTTGCCACTCAAATCTGCCTGGTGATTCCGGATCACCGCTTGGCCACTGCCTTCAGTCAATCGCAGCTCCGCCTTGTTCAGTTCCAATCTCCAATCTTTGCCTTTCAAATGCGGCTGGGAAGCGCCCAGAGGCGTAAGCAGATCAGCCACGGCGATATAAGGTTTGCCGTTGCGGTCAAGCACGGGAAGGGAATAGCTGGACTGGGCAGTAAAGACCGTAAGTTGCGGACTTGCCGTATCGGCGGAAATTCCCAGGGCGCAGCAAAGGGCGGCCACGGCCAAAGCAAGCGCTGTTTGGCACAGCCTCTGCTTAGTCCAGCGCATAGATCGCCAGGCCACTCAGCAACTTGGGGTAGAAGTCAGTGGATTTTTGCGGCAACACTTCTCCGGCAAAAGCAATATCGCGCACCTGTTCAATCTTTGCCGGATTCATCAGGAAGGCCACGTTTGCTCCCTGGCGCACCCATGAGATGGCTTCAAACGCGTCGCGCTCATAGCGAACGTGCTCCTGGTTGCGGATGGCCTCCTCGGAAATTCCCAACACCCGTTCCAGCATGATCCGGTGCAACTGAATTACATCCAGGTGGCGCTGCAGATTGGGGACGTGGTCCAGCGCATCCTGCACGGCGGTTTTTTTTGCGCGCATCAGGTATGGGCCCTGCCTGGTGACGGCGACGAACGCCGTTCCATTCTCGCCGGCTTCGCCCAGAAGAGTTGTTGCGCTGCGGCTTTCCGTGCGCAGATCGATGCGGTCGATTTCAAAGAACCGCTCCGCCGCCTCCAGCATGCGCTCGCGATCAAACGTCGGCAGACCATGAACGATCCGGTGCGTGGGCAGAATCACAAGGCCGCGGCTCTCCATTGGGACCATGGTCATCATCACGAATTCGTAGGGAGCGTTTACATCCGTGCTGCCGGTCCGCGCCCGGCGTTCATTTCTATAGGTCAGGGCCGTTTCATAGCGATGGTGTCCGTCTGCGATCAGCAACTTTTTATCGCTCATGGCTTGCTGGACTGCCTGGACCAACGTGGGAGCAGTGATGCGCCATACGCGATGCAGCGTCTCATATTCGTCCAAAACGGAGGTATCAGGGTCTTCCTCAGTTTTTGCCTGGAGCAGAGCTTCGATTTCGCCCCGGGGATCGCTATACAGCATGAAAATCTGGCCGAAATGGGCCTGAGTGGCCCGCAATAGGTTCAGGCGGTCTGCGCGGGGTTTGGCCAGGGTCTGCTCATGGCGGAAAACAACGCCATCGGCATAATCGTGGATTCGTCCCAGGGCAATCAGGCCCCGCCGCTCTGCCAGGCTGCTTGTGCCGGGGAGGTTAAAGGTCTGGGAATAGGCATAAAGCCCCGGCCCGGCATCCTGCTTCAGAATCACGCTGGAACGCCAATCATGGAAGTATTCTTTGGCACGGGTATAGGTATTAAAGCCTTCAGTATCGGTCTCACCGGCCTTGCCCAGGATAATGCGGACAAGGTTATGTGAGCTTCGTTCATAGTACTTTGCCTGCATCTCCGGCGTGATTTTGTCATAGGGTTGGGTGAGAACATCTTCCAGTTTTACCTGGTCCGGATCGTAGCGAAGAGCTTTGAATGGAATGATTTCAGCCATTTGCAAGGACGCCTGCTTCATCATTCTATCAAGTGGAGCGGATAACCTGTTTCATCATTC
>DATBCN010000375.1:0-25512 GCA_036270475.1 Candidatus Angelobacter sp.
CTTCATCGCACCGGATAAATTCAGCCCATGAAAATAAGCCAATGGGTGATGTGATAAGGAAATGCCGGCGTTCACTGGTTTGCCCCTGAATGCATTCGCCAAGGACGAGAGGGCAATGCCCCATGCCGACCGTTTCTACACTTTGGTTTCTCGGTTCGTGACTTGCAGCAATCATGACTTGTCACCATTTAAGCTTTGCGTAACTATCTCTTCCACTGCGGCCTGCAACTGCTGTTCCGCGGAGCGCAGGCCCTGCCGCCGGCGTTTCAATCGTCTTTCAATCGCGCTGGTCCGGCGAACCAGAGCGCCAACCTGGGCCTGAACTGCGACAGAGCCGCATCCGCCTCCGTAACGAGCCATGGCGGCGGTTGTTACCGGGTCCAAAGCCATCGCCAGTTCTGTTTCGTCCAAATGCAGCCGCATATGCGCCACCTCGGCAACAATGCGTTCCAAAATTGGCCCGATTTCTTCTGCTGGAGGAATGTGCGGGTACTGATTGATTAACTTGCTCACTGAATCATGGGCCGCGCGAAAAGCCAGGCCATACCGGGCCACGAGCAGATCGGCAACGGCAGTCATAGTAGTTTGCTTGTCTTCCAGAAATTCGCGCATCTTTCCCGGATACACCTGAAGGCGTTCGATCAGGAGCTGAACAAGCTGAATTGCCTGCATCATGGCCTTGAGTGCGGGCCAGATGTGGCCCGAGGCCTCTGAGCTGACTTCCACGGTATTGTTGAACGACACATTTTTCATCCCCGCGAGAGTGTTGACAAGACCGCCTATGGGAGTGATGGCCTTGCCGCGAATGTTTTCCCACACAAAAGCATTTCTCTTTTGCGGCATGATTGAACTGGTGCTTACCAGATCATCCTCCCAGCCAAGAAAACCATACGCGGCGCTGGACCAGATTTGGAAGTCGGTGGCAAAGCGGGTAAGTGAGATGCCAAGCATCGCCATGCCGCTCAGCACGTGGACCAAGTAGTCGCGGGAGGCAACCGCGTCCGCGGAGTTATGAACGATTGAAGAAAAGCCCAGGAATTGGGCGACTTCGCCGCGATCAATCGTGAAAGAAGTTCCCAATCCTGCCGCGGCTCCCATAGGTGAGCAGTTAATGATGTCGTAAACAGAATCCAGGATTTCCGCCGAGCGCAAAAGTTCCGAAAGGACCGCGGCAATGTAATGCCCCAGAGTGCTGGGCTGGGCCGGCTGCATATGGGTGAAGCCGCAAATCACCGCATCAGAATATTTCTGCCCTGCTGCCGCCATGATGTGGGAAAGCTTGCAGAATTCGGCAAGCATGTCCAGGAGTTCATCGCGCAGGCGGGCCCGCATGACCGTGGCATTAATGTCATTCCTGCTGCGGGCCAGATGGGCCGCGCCGCCTATCTGTTTCCCCAGGCGGTCAATATATTCCTGTTCGTAGAGGAAATAGAATCCACGATGCTGCGGGCGCGTCGGAAGTGCGTCTTTCCCTGCTTTCATGAGGCGCACTAACTCGCGATTCACGCGCAATAATTCGGCTGCAACAGACGGACTAAGCAGCCGGGTATGCGCCAGCATTACCACATGGGCAGCGTCAATCCGCAAAAGGTGCGGCAGCACTTCCACCAGATCGCGCTCAGATTGCTTTTCATAGAGCAACCGGAACAGGACTGGATTGGGCGGACGTGAAAGACGCCCAACACTCTCCGAATGCCCAGGCAAAGCACCATTGGTCACCGCCATTCCCGACGGGCGAGACAGCGCCGGAGCGAAGTCATCCACATCGCTGGCGGGAAAGCCTTCTGCTGCTTCCATAATGCCGCCCATTGGATCAATGGCTTCGAGCTCGAAGGCAGGTTCCCTTTTCATATCCCACTCCCTCGTGCGCCTCCCGGTTCGGAAAGTTTCTCTTTCAAGGCCGCCGCCAGCGTTTGCACCGCCGGGGGAAATACCATGTCATAATGCGATCCAGTCACAGCAATGGTTTCGACTGACCCATGCGTCCATGGCGCCCACCACTGCGGGTCATCCACCAGGCTCTGCGCGGCACGGAACAAGACAACGTTGGTCTGCACGGGATTTGCCGGTTGATAGTGGAACAGCGCAAGCCCGCTGCTAATTGCCACTGCTACAAAACGCTGCAACATTGCCGGTGAAACATCCGGCGGGAGCATGCCCGCGCGTTGTGCCATTTCTTTGAGCGCGTTCACGATTTGCGCGTCATTCAGTCCTTCAAACTGTTTTTCGTCGGCGCGGAAGAACCAGCGAGCAAAGCTGGCCATGGACATCTCAGAACTAAAATCAGCCTCACTCATTGATGGCGGCAGGAGTTGCTCAAGGCCCTTTCCGCTCGACGCTGGAATCGCTGAATCAAAAATACCGAGCAACGCAACTTTCGATCCTGCGCTTTCAAGTTGTCTGGCCACTTCAAAAGCGATAGGTCCGCCAAGCGACCAGCCGGCAATCTGATAAGGCCCTTCCGGTTGTGCAATGCGGATGTCCTTGATGTATTCAGCTGCCATGTCTGTGATGGACGCGAGGGGCTCTTCTCCTTCCTCAAGGCCGCGGCACTGGATACCGAAGACGGGAAACTGGTCTCCCAATGCGGCAACCAACGCCTGGTAACAAAAGACCGTTCCACCGTGCGGATGCACGATGAATAAAGGCAGAGAACTTGGATTGCCGGCCTGAAGAGAAACCAGCCGTCCAGCCGGCCCACTCAAAGGTGATGAATTTTGGCAGCGCTCTCGAATAACCCGGCTCAAGCTGTCAATGGTTTGGTGATCGAATAACGTGCGCAAAGGCAGACTTATCTTGAATTCGCCTTGCAGGCGGTTGATTAATGAAACAGCTTTCAGAGAATGGCCGCCGCGCTCAAAGAAATTATCAAAAACGCCAACCGCGGAAATGCTGAGTTCATCCTTCCACAATCTGGCTACCTTGAACTCCACTTCGTCCCGCGGAGGCACAAAGTCACTGGCATTGTTCTCAGTAGGCTTTGGCAGAGCACGGCGATCAACCTTGCCATTCGAAGTGAGCGGTAATGCAGGCATCTGTATAAATGCATTCGGGACCATGTAGGCAGGAAGCTCTTTCCGCGCATGATTGCGCAGCATGTTGCCGTCAACGTTGGCGTCTCCTACCCAATAGGCCAGAAGCCTCTGTGACTCTTGTTCGTCGGAGACAACAACCACAACCTGCCGCAACCCAGGAACTCTGGCGAGCGCGGCTTCAATTTCTGTTAGTTCAACGCGATGGCCGTGTACCTTGACTTGGTTGTCCGTTCGTCCCACAAAGTCAAGTTCGCCTGCGGAATTCCATCGCCCCAGATCGCCGGTTAGGTAGAGCCGCGACCCGTCCGAGCGGAAGGGGTCAGGAACAAACGTGCGGGCCGTGGCCGCGGGGCTGGCAAGATAGCCGCGCCCCACGACATCTCCAGCAATGGCTATCTGGCCTATGCAACCAGCCGGCAGGGGCTTCAATTCATGGTCCAGCACATAGTGCTGCGCTCCAGCAATGGACTGGCCTACCGGAATGCGAACAACCGCCGCTGAAAGGTCCTGCACAAAGTGATGGGTCGTGTCATCAGAGCATTCCGTTGCACCATAGGTGTTCACAAGAGCAACGTGCGGAAACCGTTGTGCCCAGCGGCGGCTGAGTGGAACAGGCAAGAGTTCAGCGTTGGAAACCAAATGACGCAGCCTGGGCAGGTTCACCGTGGCTGCCATCTCATTCAGCATCATCTCTAACAGACTGGGTACCGTTTCCAGCACGGTAACTCCATCTTGCTCTACCAGCGCCAGCATTGAACCGGGATGGAAAAGAGCTTCAGGCGGGTAGATGACTACTTGTCCACCAGCCAGTAGTGCTGCAAAAAACTGCCAGATGGAAATGTCAAAGCAATGCGAGGCGTTCTGCGCAACCACGCTCTCGTGGTCAAGGCCCAGCAAGTTGATCTTGGCTAGAAGATGGTTCAGCATGCCACGGTGTTCAACCATGGCACCTTTGGGAATGCCCGTGGATCCCGACGTGTGGCACACATAAGCAAGATCGCGCAAGCCATTGATGACGCCGGGATTTGAATCGGGTTGGCTGGCCCAGGTGGAGGGGTTGGGGACCCCGCATTCCTCGGGGATATCATGCCAACAAATCAAATGCGGTGGAGTAGGCGTCCCTGCTGCCAATTCCCGGCCGCGGATCACCAGATCAGCGCTCGTCGCCAGGACGTTAATTTTTGCCCGGCCAAGAATATTGTTGATGCGCAGGTCAGGATGCTCAGGATCGAGGGGCACAAACGCAGCGCCGGATTTCAACACCGCAAGCAACGTGGTAAGCATTTCCAGTCCGCGGGTTCCAAAGATTCCTACCCTTGATTCCCGGCCGATGCCCTGGCCGCGGAGCCAATTTGCCAGACGATTGGCGTTTAGATTGAGCTGTTGATAGTTGAGCTCCGCGCTCCCACAAACCGCTGCCCTGGCGTGCGGACGAGCCTCCGCATGATGCTCAATTCGTGCGACGATTCCCTTGCTTTCGGCCGTCGGCGAGCTGATCGCGCCCGCCAGTCCTGCCAGAACCTTCGCGCGTTCCTCGCCTGACACAATGCCAAGCTCGCCAATCGGCGCTTCAGGGTTCGCGGCAATCTGGGCCAGCAACTCATTCAAGCATTCCTGGATCATTGCCAGAGGCCGGCCTTCCAGGACCTCGCGGTTGTAATAGAAACCCAGTTGCAGGGCGTCCCTGCTTTCCAGAATCGTGAGCCAAAGGTGATATACACCAGCATGGACCGGACGCAGGTCCATGCTCATGCGAAGCTCACCCATGGTCAGATCAAGATCTTTTACCTGTGAAACTACAACTGGGAACAGGGGCCGCTGCGGATCGCGGTTGATCTGCATGCCGCGCACGGCCTCGCAAAGTGGATACTCAAGGTGCTCCTGCGCCAAGCCAATGGTCTTATTTACATCGCTCAGTACTTGCGTAAATGGCTGGCGATCATCCAGCGTGATGCGTACAGGCACAGCGTGGCCAAAAAAGCCCAACGTCTGGGAAACACCCGCGGGCAGCGACGAGAACGGAACCCCCAACAGCAATTCCTTTTCGCCGATGATTTTCCGCAGCAAAACTTCAAACGCCGCCAGAACGGTGCGAAACATTGTGGTGCGGTAGCGCTTACGGAAAGTCTTCAAGCCTTTGAAAACTTCGGTCCTGACTGGCCACTGTGTAAACTCCAATTCAAAACTGCGGACTGTCCGGGTGTCCTTGTCACTAGGCAGACTCATCGCCGGCAATGGCGACTGCAATTGTTGCTGCCAGTAACTTTGATGGTGTTCCAGCAGGCCCTGTTTGAGACGTTCATCCTGCCAGGTGGCAAAGTCCTGGTATTGCAGCTTGAGCGGCGGCAGCACAGCCGGCTGTCCTTTCAATAACAATTCATACGCAACAGCAAGCTGCTCGAACAGCTCCGCCATGTAAACGCCATCCAGAATGAGATGACTGAATGCGAATATTAATACGTGCTTGTCTTCCTGCAGGCGCAACAACTCAGTCCGGAAGAGAGGCCCGGCGCTGAAATCATACTGCCCACCGATGACCTCACGGCGTCTCCTCTGCACAATCTCTGCCTGCTCTTCTTCACTTTTGCCCCTGAGATCCACCACAGGGATTGCAACCGGCATTGCGGCCAGTGCATTCTGGTAAGGAACGCCGCTACGCTCCACAAAGACGGTCCGCAGCGTGTCATGCCTTTCAACCACTGCCTGCAGGGAAAGGCGAAAGAATTCCACATCCAAAGGGCCAGACAGAGTGATGAGCGCGCCAAGGTTGTTGAGTCCGGCTTCTGTGTGAATCTGCCGCTGGAACCACATATCACGCTGATTAAATGACAGTGGGAACTCTTTGCGATCAGTGATCCGCTCCAGCGGTATTTCGTTTTCCCTGCATACCGTCTGGATTTCTGACAATCGAGCGTCAGGATTCTCGGCCAGGTTCACAAGAAAAGCTTTGAACTGGCGCGCCAGGCGCTGTGCCGTTTCCACCGCAAAGTGGTCGGCGCGGAAAAGAAAACGCCATGTCAGCTTTCCACCTCCGCCATCGTGACAAACCATGCCCAGGCCGACAGGTAATTTACGTCCGCCAACGCCGGCAGCCATACCGTTGCTCACGTCGATAGGCGTGAACCGCAAGCCTTCTATGATCTTCGATTCTGACTGGGGGATATCGGCAAAGAATGCCTGCAGCAGAGGCAACTGTCCGGCTTCGCGTGCAGGAGCAAGACGCTGTACCAGCAGATCGAACGGGTACTCCTGGTGCGCGTAGGCTTCCACGCAGCTCTGCTTGACTCGCGAGAGGATTTCTGAAAACTTTGGATTGCCGCCAAGATCGGTACGCAAGGCAACAACATTCACAAAGAGCCCGATTAAAGGCTCAATGTCAGGATGGTCGCGGCCAGCCGTGGTGCTGCCTAAAAGGATGTCGTTCTGCCCTGTGATGCGCGCAAGAAACGCTTTAAACAAAGCCAGCTTCACCATGAACGGCGTGGCGTCCTGGGCCTGGGCGATGCGGACCAGTTGCTCCGCCAGTTCAGGCCCGCTCTCAATTACTTCATTCAACAGGTCGGTTTCCTGTTTGCCGTTTTGCGAAGTCACCATTGGCAGCTTCAGCTTGGGAATCTCCCCACTCAGCCGGGCCAGCCAGTAACGTTCTGATTCCGCCAGCTTGCCGCCTTCAATTCGCTCCTTCTGCCAGACAGCAAAATCTGCGTAACGGATGCGAACTTCCGGCAGGTTCGGGCGCTCCTTCCGGCAAGCCGCTGAATAAAGCTCCATGAGATCGCGCCAAACAACCTGCCCTGACCACTCATCGCTCAGAATGTGATGAATGGCAAGAATGAAAACGTGTTTGTCATCCGCAAGCTTGACCAGCAACGCTCCTACAGGCGGAACTTCCAGATCAGAGAGCCATTTGGGCACTTCGTCCTGCAGGCGCTTCATGGTCTGTGTCTGTTCATCCGGCGCCAGAGCGGAAAGATCATGGAAAGGAAACGTCAGAGTGTTTGTGGAGATGCGCTGGACCGGCTCATCGGCCACCAGGGTAAAACTGGTGCGCAAAATTTCCTGCCGTTCCACCAGAGCGTGAAATGCCTGCTCAAAAGCCGGCTGATTCAACGGCCCTTCAAGCACAATATAGTCCGCAGTGTGGTAGAAGCGATCATCCGGATCAAGGCGGTGAAGAAACCAAAGTCTTCTTTGCGCATGCGAAACGGGATAGTGTTTCTTCTGTGGCAGCCGCGGAATGCCCGAACCAGGCTGAGCTACCCCTTTCACCAGGGCCGCCACCGCGCGCGCCTGCGCTTCCAGTCCGGTGTTCGCAAAAATTGTCTTAAGCGGGACATTGATCCCTAACCGCTGTGAAAGCCGCGAACGAATTTGAATGGTGTTAAGAGAGTGTCCGCCGAGGTCAAAAAAATCATCCTTGAGTCCAGCCTGGCTAACGCAGAGTACTTCCTGCCAGACCTGGGCCACCAGCTTTTCGATGTCAGTGACGGGAGCAACAAATCCACCGGGAGCGGCGTCCTCCTGGCTGATCTGGGTCTCCGGGTTCAGCAGGTCCAATGTTCCATCGCATTTCCAACGCCCCCGGCGTCCGGTCAAATACAGCCTGGTGTTTCCCGCCGGTACAAATGGGTTAGAAACAAACTTCCCTGGCCCGGAGGATGATTCAGCATCAGAGACACAGGCAGCAATCTCACCGGCGCAACCCACAGGCAACAAACGCTGCTGGCCATCCAGTATGTACAATGCCGCACCTGAGCCGGGTTTCGCGACGCCGAGACTCTGCCACAATTCTTTATTGCCCAAAGCAATGCCTTGCCCAAAGGCCAAAATCCGGGCGCGCTCGTTCGCGGGCACAAGCTCAAGTTCTGCCACCAAGCAGTGCGGCTTGGCCGCCATCTCTTCAATTAGCTGCTGGAATGAAGCCAGCAAACTTTGTGCAATTGCGGGATGGCAGGCGCCTTCCCGGAAGGAAATTGAGACTTGCAGTGCTTCCTCCTGCACCACTTCCACGGTTAATCCAGCATGCATTCTGTCCGCGGCGTGGACGCTGAGAAACTGCAAATCAGTAGCAGCGCGCCGGGCAGCATTCACCGGTTCTTTGAAGACAGTATTAAAGAGTTTTTCGGAAGATGGGACTGCCACTGCTATCTGGCCCAGAGGCAGATAGCAGTGGCGATTGATATTAATGATCTGCTGTTGCAAAGAGTGCAGTAACTCCATAACCGTTTCGTTGGACCGCAACTGCACACGCACGGGCAACGTGTGAGCAAACTTACCGGCAACTTTCTCGTTACCACTCAACCCAGAAGCGCGCCCATTCAGGTGCCATCCAAAACAGACGTCGGCAGCGCCAGTGTAGCGGGCCAGCAAGAGGGCCCAGCCTGATTTAAGAACAACGGGAACACTGACTCCGCATTGTGCCGCCAGTGCATTCACGGCCAAAGTTAAATCGAGGCTGAATGTAGAGACACAATTTGCATAGATTTGCTCCTCTGCGCTTTGGGGATGGTCCAGCAGCAAGTGCGTGGCAAATGCGCCGTTGAGAGTCTGCTCCCAATAACGCGATGCCTCGGCTGTGTCCTGCCGCTTCAACCAAAGAATAAAGTCCTTGATGGATGGCGTCTCCACTTCCGGGGGCAGATTATCTTTCACCAAAGATTCGTAGATGGCGGAGAATTCAAGATGGACCAGCTCAACAGATTGGCGGTCCATAAGAATAGGATGGAATGTCAAAAGGGTCTTGAACGAATCATCCGCTAGCCGGAATACGTTCACGCGGAATAGCGGGCCCTTGCCAAGATCCAATGGGACCATGAGTTCCTGCCGAATAGTCCGCTGGAAAATCTCCTGCTGCGCGGCTTCAGCTTCATGTTTCAGGTTATGGATCACCAGCGCAACGCGCATGTTGCCGCGGACAATCTGCACCGCCTGTTTGCGCGCCTGACGGAACACGGTGCGCAAAATGGGATGACGTTGCGCCAGTAGGTCCCATGAGCGCTTGAGCATCTCATCATCCAGGGCCCAGCGATTGGTCCAGAGTGCCTGCTCAACGTATTCGGCATGATTGGGGTCCGAGAATATCTCCTGCTGAAGCGGAGAGAGCGCACAAATATCGTCAAAACCACCTGAAGTGGTGGTTGTGTTTACCGCAGCGCCACTTACAAGACTGCTGCTCACAAGCCCTCCTATTACAATGCCAATTTCGTTTTCCGGCCATTCATCTCAAGCGTTCTGCTGTGGGCCCGCCCGCTGGACCGTAACTTCCGTCACGGAGCTCCCGGCAGCCGAGGCCTTGGCTTTTTCAGGCATCCAAAAAGCATTCTGCTGGTCTTCCGGCAACATCAACTGCAAGACCGGAGCATTCGGCTGGGCAACCACGCGTTGCACTGTTTTCTCCACCCAGTCCGCCCATTCGCGCGCCCGAGTGCTGTCAAAGAGTTCGTGGGAATAAGCAAGGATGACTTCGAGATCATCATCCCTCTCCATCACTCCCAGCCACAGATCGTGAATACTGGCGGTCACGTAAATGGAACCGGTAAGGTGCAAGTCTCCCAGTGACCAATCCAATTCGCCGAGCTGAGTGACTACGATTGGGCTCAACGGTTGCATGGCGTGGCGACGGCCTTTCAATTTACGCGTCAACTGCCTAACCGGAAATTCCCGGTTGGCTGAAACATTCCTTACCTGCAGGTCAACCGCACGCAGCAAGTCAAGGAATGTCTCTTCTTCACGCACCTTGAACCGGACCGGCAACAGATTGGCAAAAAAACCAATCGAATGGCCCATTTCGCGCGGGCGAGTGGAAAAGTCAATGTCGAGCATCAATTCGCCGGATTCGCTCATCCTGGAAAAAAACAAAGTGAAGGTTGCCAGCATCACCCGGAAAAGAGTTGTACGCGCCTGCCGGCCGATCTCCCGGAGCTTTTTTACCGTTCCCGGGTTCAGGTTGAGCGTCACTTGTGACCGGACCACGCGGGGGAACGGAACCGTGGAATCTGTAGGCAGTTCGATTTCCGGGAGCGGCTCCCGGAGTTGTTCGCGCCAAAAGCTGGTTGTATCGGCCATTCGACCCTGGCTCCAGCGCTCCTGTTGCCAGATGCAGAAATCCCCATACTGCAGGCCGGGACCAGGAGGCAGAGGTTCGCCCCGGCGTAACAGGTCATAGGCCGTAACAATTTCCTTCATGAACTGGCCGCTGTAGAAAGCATCCAGCAGAAGATGATGGAAGCCCACGATGAAGTAATGCTGATTGGCGCTGGCCCGCAACAGCCTGGTGCGAAACAGAGGGCCGGCAGCGAGATCGTAAACCGGATCGGCCAGCTCTGACATCAGCGTCCAGACCGTTTTTTCCCGATCATCCATTGACAAACCCGGCGGCAAATCACGAACCGCGCATTCCACCGTCACATCCAGCACCTGCTGCACGGGAACATCGTCCGCTACGATAAAGATGGTCCGCAGAATCTCATGGCGGTCTACCGTGTTCTGGATCGCCTGAACAAAGAGTTCAACATTGAGCTTGCCTGCGACGCTCATTTTGGCGCCCAGGTTCCACAAGCTGGATTCAGAATCGAGTTGTGATTGAAACCACATATGCTGCTGGTTCAGAGAAAGTGGGTACTCCCTGCGGCCCGGGTGTCTTTCCAGCGCCGGGATTGCCGTTTGCGCCTGAATGTTCCCGCTTGATTGACTATGCGAACTCATGCTTTCACCTTGCTGCAACCGCGCTCGTTGAGTCTTCTCAAAATCCTCATACTCAGGGCCTTTCAATGGCGCATCCTCAATGGGAAAACTTCTTAAGCCAGGTAAGCGATGGGCTGCCTCGCGCTCAACGGACGCATGTCCGTCCAAACATCGCTGATATAAGTCAGGCACTCATCCAGGCTTCCCGTTTTAGGCACTGCTTCCCATCCCAGGGGGAGTTGGCGCACAGCCGGCCAAATCGAATACTGCTCGTCCGCATTGCGAACGACCATGTAGATCAGGTTGTCTTCCGGAGTCTTGTAATCCATAGACCCTCCTCGCTTTTGGTAAAGATCCTTGGTCCGCCACAAGACCCGGTGTCTGATGGCATCTGGCTAAATGCACGTTCAATTCCAACCTGCGCACCCTTCGGCTTTCGCTGCTATTTTCCAGCGATTCACTCAACAGGCCATCTCTGCGAGCGATGAAAATACCGCCAATGGACTGATAAGCACTGCTCCCAGGTCCCAATATTGGGTCAGACGCCAGAAGACCATGTTGATGCAGGTTGAAGACAGAGTTGGAGCCCGCGCAAAAGACACTCCGCTTGGACTTGAAACATTCCGTTCGCATTTTTCGCTGACCTTCTCTTTATTGGGAAAGGATTGCGGCTAAACACCCGCCAGTTCCAAGACAGAGTTCTCTCCGGAAGACAGTTGCTCGACATGGCTTATTTTGCGCGCCGCGGTTTTTGCCCCGCCTTCAGATTGAATGATGGCGGCCACAGCATGCGCCCGGCGCTGATACCATTCATACATGTTGAAGGTATGCCGGATAGCTGAAGAAAGCCGTTCTACTGACAACTGGTGTTGTGGAATAACCGCCGAGGTGGTCCCTTGTTGCATGGTCAGTTTGCCCCAGGCCGGCTGATCGATCATCCAGGGGACGACGATTGACGGCACTCCCGCGCGCAGGCACGCTGCCGTAGTCCCGGCCCCGCCATGATGAATGATCAAACTGCCCTTATTGAAGAGCCAACCATGGGGAGCATGGCCGATCATCTTAATGAATGGCGGCAGCGATCTTGCATCGATCCCCAATGACCTCCATCCTCTCTGTATGATTGTGCGTTTCCCTGCGGACTCAAAGGCGGCAATCAAAACCTTCATTGTCGCAACCGGGTCCCGTGGAACCATGCTTCCAAAAGTTATGATGATGGGTTTTTCCCCGGCCTCAAGGAATTCAGCCAATTGCCGGGATGGGAAAAACTGCTGGTCCTTGCAGAAAAAAAAGCCAGGGGCCTGTTCCTGGTCGTGCCCCGTTAACCAGGGGCTAATGGCATACAGGGTGAGAAAGCAGGAATGCGAATCCTCTCCAAACGGGTCATTCAACGCCCGAAAGCCAAGCTGGCGGCGGCAGCGGTTGATGGCCTCACCCGCGTTTTCCCTCGTCGCCCGGTCGTCTTCACCAAAGTGCGCGAGACGAACAGTAACGAAGGGAATGCTTATTGCTTCCTCCACCATCTGGGCGGCAAAGCTATAACAGGATGCCACCAGAACGTCAGCGTCTTGGCACACATTGCATAAATCGCGAAACATGGCTGGAACAGCGAAAGAGAAGCCTTCAAAAAATACGCTCCACTGCCGCGTTGGATCAGGTTCGTTGACCATCTGCATGGAGAGTTGGCTTGCCCACTCGTTCTCCCAAAACGGGCCGATGGGCGCAAAATCGATTCCTGATCCCTCGGTCATCGGCTGAAAATTGGGCGGCGCGGCAAGAACCACCGAATGACCCAACTCTTTCAACTCTTGTCCCAGAGCAAGGAACGGCATAATGTCACCGGTGGAACCCACGCTATTCAGAACGATACGCATTGCAATCTCCTAATATCTCGAATTCGAAGTGGAGTACAGTTCAGTCACCCCCGCTGAACGCAGGCTCTCTCTCCTGAATCATTGCTTTTGCCGAAGCTGAGTCGAATGTGGGTTCAAATGCGGCCGGCGTTGAGATCCGGCCGAGCGACTTTAAGATGCTTGCCGCCATCAGGTGTGCATTTTGGTGTATGAAAAAGTGGTCGCCCTCAAACAGTCGCACGGTGCAACCGCTGCGAGTATGACGCTGCCATTCATGCAGACATTCGGACGGCGTAGTCACATCTCCAATGCCGCCGAACACCGTAATGGGATGCTGCAACGGTGTTCCGGGTGTGAATTGATAAGTCTCAGACAGGCACAGGTCCGTACGCAAGAGGGGGATGAACATCTCCAGAAGGCTGTTGTCACCCAACACTTCTGAAGGCGTCCCATTCAAATTCCGCAAGGCGGCAACAAACTGATCATCTGGCAAACAGTGAATCTGGTGTCCGCCCCAGAGATGGGGGGCGCGCATGCCGGAAGCGAAGAGGCGAAGCGGCGTCTTTCGTCCTGTGGCCGTTAGCGCGCGCGACAATTCAAAAGAGATCAACGCGCCCATGCTGTGTCCGAACAAGGCAAAAGGCCTATCTAATAGTGGATCTAGCACTGGAAGCAACTGCTCAATCATTGATCCCATGGAGTCGATGGATGGACTGCGTGAATGAAAGCCGCGGCCAGGAAGCTCAAGCGCCACCACTTCCACCTCCGGCCCACACCAGTCATGCCATTCGCGAAATATACGCGCACTTCCACCAGCATAAGGAAAACAAAACAGCCGCACCTTGGCAGAGGGGTGGAGAGAGCGGCGAAACCAACGGCTACCCGCTGGCCTCTGCGTCACCTCATCTCCGGTAGCGTTGTGCATATCACCGTTAAAGGCTTTTGCATTTGAACTCATCTAAACCATCTCCCGTTGTTTCTATATTTCTTTGAGGGCGTGGTCACGCGTTCTTTAGCCCGGGTGGAGCTGTTCCGTTCGTTGTGAAGCAGTCGAACTGCCAAACCGCGGTTTGGAATAGCCGGGTGGCGTTTGGCACCGCAATAGCGTCCTGTGGGAGGTGCTTCGGGGCTTTTTGAATCGTGATCAGCGCGATTAGGAACCAAGTCTGGCAGCAACATCTCTGTCTGGTGTGCCAGTTTTGGTCCGCTTTTCAGGGCGTAATGCGGCCCCTTCTTGATGTTCGATTGCTTTTTCCCGCGATCCAAAGCATTGGGGACATGCGTTTGCATTGTTTGCCGTTTGGCATCCGGCTTGCGATTGCAAACGGTGCAAGGTCCGATTTCACTGCAACGGTCTTGTTGAGTTTGCACAAAGGTTTATAAAGCGTAACGAGGTGCCACCGTGCGATGGTTTTTGATCGACCGACTGGAAGAATGCGAAGCAGGGAAACGCGCTGTCGCTGTCAAGGCTTTTTCGCGCTCGGACCTCATCTTCATGGACCACTTTCCCGGACATGAAATTGTCCCCGGAGTTCTGGAGATTGAGATGATCGCGCAAACAGTAACAACGTGCGTACGGTTACTGCGGCCAAAGACATTTGCTGTCCTCAGCAAAGTGGAGTCGGCCAGGTTCATCAAGCCGATTGTTCCTGGCGACCAATGCAGGATCACTGCGCACATTCTGCGAATGCGTCCGCACTACATTCAAGCCACGGGGTACATCGAAGTAGCCGGGGTGAAAGTGGGAGAAGCGCAGTTTGTTGCCGCCATCGTGCCCGGAATTGAAGTGGAAAGCAAAGACCCATTGATTGAGGACTGGATACGACGCCAAGGAGGCTCTTGTGAGCAGGATTCAGTGGAAGCAAGCGTTGCTGCCTTCGCCTAGCGCGACGCCGCAGCACCACACTTACGATCTCTACGACAATTTTGATTTTAGGATTCCGCGAACATGCGCCCTGCCCCAGACGGATGAGGAGATCGTTGAGCTGCCGGAACCACGGAGCTTCCGGTCTCTCAACCGTGCGGGGCTGATGCTGGCTGCCGTGGGCCTGCAAACCCGGGACGCCGTGGCTGAGTATCTGGCCGAGGACCCCTTCAGCGTAGGTCTGTATTGCGCCATGCAGGACGGGCCGGACGATTACAAGTCCGCCAAACAAATGGCGCACACACCACCAGAAGATTTTGCGCGCATGTACAAGTTCTTGCGCTCATCCAAGCAGTTCTTGCGGGAGGTTGGGAGCGTACAGGCAAGCTTTCTGAGCATTTTCCTGGGCACCATGGGGCCGCTCTATGGATTTACTCACTCACGGTGGGCCGGACTCCATGCGCTGGAGCAAGCCGAATGCGATCTGCGGAATGGGGTTGTGAAAGCGGCGATTGTGGGCAGCGCATTTAGCCTAGAAGACCCGCTGCTCACAATGAGAATACGCAGGAGCATTCCTGACACTTCAATTCTGTGCGAAGGCGCGGCAGCGCTCGTTCTGACCGCAAATGAAGAATACACCGACTGGCGCAGCGCCATGCCGGAGAGCGGGGAGTGTTTTTATGGCACTGCCCATGACTTGGTTCTGCTTGCCACTGGTAGTGAACAATATGAACAAAACATTGAGCGATCGGGAGCTGTTGTTGGATCTGGAGACGGCGATCTGCAATGTGTTGCGAGTGAGCGGTCCGGGGATTAACCCAAGCACAAGACTGATCGGCGATCTGGGCGCAGGTTCAATCGATTTTTTCGATCTAAGCTGCGACCTGAAAAAGATCGCCGGCGCCGAGGTTGATTTTACCCGGCTCTTTCGGCAAAAGCGCGCGCAATCAGACGGCGCTCCGCTCGACGTTACCTTGCAGGAGATCGTGGACTTCCTGAGGACGCAAGACAGGCCCCAGGAGCCGCGCAGGACCGTGATCCAGTAGCCGGAGATTTTTGCAGCAAACAATTTAGAAGTAAACAAACAGAAGCGAACAAGAGGTTTGCCATGCATCAAGTCGTGATAACAGGAGCAGGCATCGTATCATCGCTCGGCACCGGCGTAACGGAGTTCGGAGAGCGGATGTTTTCCGGCGGCTCCGGCGTAACGGAAATCAGGGGCACACGTGTGGCCGAGAACTTTCCTGTGCCAGTGGGCGGCCCGGTTGCCCGTGGGCCACTTCCACAACCGGAAGTCCTTCAGCACCGCGATCCAGAAAGCACACCGCACTTTTGGCGGCTGGCAGGGCTCGCCACGGAAGAAGCTGTTCGCTATCTGCCGGAAGGATTGCCCGTGGATGGCATCGTATACGGCGGCCATGGTTCCATTGCTTTCAGCATCACGAGCGGCTCTTTCCGTACATTCGAGCCGAACATATTTGATTGGGACGCGTTCCAACCCGAGAGTCCGCTCACGTTAATGCGTGAGATAGCCGAACGCAGCGGCCACGGACCGATCGACGAACGCAACATCGTGAGTCTCAACAACGCTTGCGTTACCAGCAACCAGGCAATCGGCGTCGCGTTCCAGCGTGTCCGCTCGGGACAGATGAACCGCGTGCTTACGGGCGCCGTATATGGCCGTTGGGCTGACAGCGAGCTCATGAACTTTCATATGCTGGGTACGCTCACAACGGCACCAGGCCCGGCTGCCGAAGCAAGCCGGCCGTTCTCCAAAGACCGTTCAGGTTTTGTTCTTGGTGAGGGAGCAGCCACTCTTGTTCTGGAAACCCGCGAAGCAGCCGAGGCGCGCGGAGCAAAGATTCTGGGAGTAATTTCAGGCTACTCCAGCACATCTGACGCATATCGGGTCACGGATGGGCGGCCCGATGGCAAAGCCGCCGCTAAAGCCATGACGAACGCGCTGGCTGACGCAGGCCTTGCCGCAAAACAAATCAGCGCCATCAGCGCGCATGGAACCTCCACGTCAATGAATGACCGGGTAGAAACCATGGCCATTAAACAAGCCCTGGGCGAGGCGGCCTACAAAGTGCCGGCCATATCGCTCAAGTCGCAGGTCGGGCACTCAGTGATTGCGGCCGGAGCGCTGGAGTCAGTGGCCTGTGTACTCATGCTGAGGGAGCAAAAACTTGCGCCCACAATTAATTACCGGGAGTTCGATCCTGATTGCGATCTGGACTATGTGCCAAACCAGTCGCGTCCGGCGGTGGTGGAAAGAATTCTAAGCAACAATTTTGGATTTGGAGGGCAAAACGCCAGCGTGATTTTTGAAAGAGCGCCACAACAAGGCTGAACTAATGCCAACGCTCAAAAAATGGCGGAAAAATAACACCATGACAAACGATTCAACAACAACTGCGAAAGTGGCTTTGATTACCGGAGGCACACGAGGCATTGGAAAGGCCACCAGCATTGCCCTGGCCCGCGAAGGCTATAGAGTTTATGCGGTCTATGTGCGCAACCGCCAGGCGGCCCAGGCATTAGGACAGTATGCAGAACAAAATGGCCTTGACATCCGATGCTTGCGCGCGGACCTAACAGACGAGGATGGCCGGGCATCCTGCGTCAACACAATCAAGTCAGAAACAGACCGGATAGACGTGATCGTCCACTGTGCCGCAAGCGGAGTCCATCGCGAAACAACCAAAATCACCATGAAGCAAATGATGTGGACTTTTGACATCAACGTCTTTTCGTTTCACTCATTGCTTGGGGACCTGTTGCCACTGGTCCCGGCAGGCGGGCGAATCATCGGGCTGTCGTCCTTTGGGGCCACGCATGTTTTTTCCTCTTTCTATGGCGCGGTGGGATCAAGCAAGGGAGCGCTGGAATCACTGTTTCGTCACTATGCCCGCGAACTTGCACCGCGCGGCATCGCGGTCAACATTGTTTGCCCTGGCATGGTTGTAACGGACGCTATTGATGCATTTCCTGACCGCGACGACCAGATGCAGAGCGCGATCGAGATTACTCCAACAGGCAAGCTGGCTACGCCTGACGATGTTGCCGGCGTGGTGCTTTTCTTTGCCTCCAATATGGCGGCCGGAGCGATCATTGGACAAACAATCAACGTGGATGGTGGAAGGTCACTCTACTAGGAGCGCCGTTCAAAACCGTGGCGGACGACGCTTGCAATTCGCCTTCGCCACACGAGCGAACAAAACCGGGACACAGAAACCAGATGGGGTAAGCCGTGAGAGCAGCAATAACGTCGATCAGCCATTACGTTCCACCAGAAATTCTGGACAACCACTTTTTTGAATCGCATTTGGACACCAGCGATCAATGGATCAGATCACGCACGGGAATTGTAGAACGCAGGATTGCGCGGACAGGCGGCACGTCTGAACTTGTTATTCCCGCGGCCCGGCAATGCCTGAACAAACGGGGGATCTCCGCCAGCGACGTGGACTGCATCATTGTGGCCACGGTAACGCCGGACTATGTGTTCCCTTCCACGGCATCACTGGTACAAGCCGGAATTGAAGCCGGCAATGCCTGGGGCTTCGATCTCTCCGCGGCGTGTTGTGGTTTTATTGTCGCGCTGATTGTGGCGACCAGACTGGTGGAAAGCGGTGCGGCGCGGACCGTGCTTGTCTGCGGCGCAGATAAGATGACCTCTATCGCGAATTATGAAGACCGCACCTCTGCCGTGCTCTTTGGGGACGGCGCGGGAGTGGCCCTGGTTGAGCAATCCGATGACGAGTCCATTGGCGTGATGGACCATGTGGCGCACATGGATGGAAGGCACGCAACTGAACTCTATATGCCCGCCGGCGGCAGCGTTCGGCCTGCATCTTTTGAGACCGTGGCCAACCGCCAGCACTATCTGGTGCAGGATGGCTCCACGGTGTTCAAGGCGGCAAGCAAGGACATTACTGATATTACTCTGGAGCTGCTGCAACGAAATGGAATGACCACTGACGACATTCGCTGGTTTGTTCCGCATCAGGCGAACCAGCGGATCATTGATGCCGTTGGTGAAAGGCTGGGGCTGGGCGCAGAGCGGGTAATGTGCAACATCCAACGCTACGGCAACACCTCGTCAGCCACCATTCCAATGTGCCTTTCTGAGTGGATGGAAAAAGGAGAATTGCATCGGGGAGACAATGTTGTGCTGAGCAGTTTTGGCGCAGGGTTTACTTCAGCTTCACTGTACATGCGCTGGGCCGTCTCTCCAGAGCTTGCGGCAACCGAGCCGGAAGAAGCTCTCATATACGCTGAAGCCGCGGACTAAGTTTTCATCAACGCATATGAAAGATCGCTAACAACAGGAAAGTCCAATGCCGACGTTGACACACACAGTTAAGACACCGCGTGAGCTGTATCAAATTGCCAAGCATCTGGGCACATGGGACCCAGCCGGAATGTCCCTGGAACAGGACAAGGCTGATTTTAATGCACTGAATACCGAACAGAGAGAGCAGTTGATCAAGATCTGCGCGCTGTTCTATGAGGGAGAGGTCAGCGTGGCAGATACGCTGGCCTGGTTCATGCTTGCCATGCCTGATCAGGACCGGCGCATGTTCCTTGCGACCCACGTTTTAGAAGAAGTGAAGCACGCAGAATTTTTCGAGCGTTATTTTAAGGTAGTGCTGGGCGAGATGGATACCGCGGCCTACGTGGTGCCTGAGTCAAAAAACATGTTGATGGATGGTCTCCAGGAACGGGGAGAAGCCATGGGGCAGGCGCTCATCAATCGCGACAAGCAAGGTCTGGATCGCGCCCTCACAATGTTTGCCGCCCACTACATGGGCATTGTTGAGGGTGTGATGGCGCAAACTGCGTATGATTACGTCGGCGAGATGCTTACCACCGTCAAGATGTTCCCCCGATTGCAGGAAGCCATAAGGCTCATCCGTTCTGATGAGGGCCGCCACATTATTCATGGCATGGATTACCTGCGCCAGCAAATCGCCGAGCATCCGGAGCACAAGGCGCCGGTGAAAGAACTGTTCCTTGACAACATCAAGAGCATGACGCTTTGGACGCAGTGGGTCTTTGTTCCCAATCCGTTTGGCCTGAACCAGGAACGAATGATGACACTGGGCTACAATCTGCACCGCCAAAGAATGCGCGACATCGGACTCATTCAATAAGGAACAAATCTCCCAGGTTCAGCTCGTCCACCGCTTGGGTCCAATTTTGGAACCTACAAAATCGGCGTTGGTAGCAGATTCATACGCAGGCTTGCTTCGTTTCGGCTTTACCTGCGGTGCCAAGAATGGTTTTCTTGCTCACGTATGCGACCCCAGAAATGGTACTGAGCAATGCAAGGCTGAATTACATCCTTAGCTCGAACTCCCGTAGTTAGTGCGCATTCGCCCTTGCAAGTTCCCGGACGGCATTGGTCGCCTTGGCAGTGCAGTTGCTTGTCTTTCATTGAACGGACATGGATTGATAGACCGCGTTAAGGGAAATAAATCAAGCGCGAGCGATCCGCGCGATAAAACGCAAGGACCAAAATCGATGCCTTTGGAAATAGAAGCGCCTCCGATGATACGGCAGGAAAAATCACATACGCAGCGCAAGTATGCGCTGGCCCGCAGCTTTGTGCTGCGAATGACGGGCTTTCCCACGGAAATCATTCATTCTGCAGCTTCGCAAAAGCTCTCTGACGCCGCCGACCAGTCATTCGTCCTTGCCGCCGCCACTGCGGCGGCGGCCCAGACCTTGCTTTCTTCAGACGCAACTTTGAGCCGCAGCCTGCGGCGGCGACTGAAACGCGGGAAGCCGGTGGCTGAAGTGTCCCCTGAGGGCCCACCAGAAGAATCTCTGCAAGGCTCCGCACGGGAGCAATTCGAACTATACCGGACCCAGTACGCCCGGGAGCAGGAGCACTCCAGACAAACCGCGGAGTTATACCAACTGGAATATCATCGCGCGTTAAAGTTGCTTTATGAATTTGTAACCAGTGAACCGTTTCAACATGTTCTTTTACTCTCCACCCCTGAGCTTGCCCGGTTTACACCCAGTGACGCAACGGTTCCCGCGGTCCGCAATAGCCACATCAGGCAACGCGAATTCACGTGGATATCCTACATGCAGAGGCTTGCCACCAAGAACGAAACCATCAGCTTCTTTGGTCCCTGCGCCTGGGGAACTTTTGACGCTCAAGAACCGGCTGCGGCTGCAGTGGAGTTGGCTGAGCCGCGGGTGGCGGAGCGCGAGGTTTACGTTGAGCGATGGGTATGCGAGGCACTGGCCGAATTAATTAACTCTGATCAAGGCGTGCAGGACTTTCTGCCTGTCCGGCTTGTCGATGACGTGCTTGTGCAAGGGGAACAAGCGGTCTTCCTCTCGACAGGAGCAACCATTGCCTTATCCGCCGAAGAGCAGGAAATTGTGCCGGCGTTTGAACTTGCATCGCGCGTTGGGCTTCAGGGACCTGTGATTGAAAGCCTGATCGAACGCAAGATTCTTGTGCGTGAATTGCAAGTGCCTATTGCGCCTTATCCATTTGAAGCTCTGCGGCGCATTGTTGATGCATGGCCTGAACATCCCGCCAAAGATCACTGGAAAGCGCATCTGGATGCGATCGAAGTCGCGCGGGCCACGATTGAGCAGACCACTGACCTCAATGGCAGACACACCGCACTGCAAGCCATGACCCAAGCCGTAAAAGCAACCGGCGCGGATGGACATCGTGAATCGCAGGCGCTCTATGCGTCCAGGCTGCCGGTGAATGAAGATTGCCGTCTCGGCGTAAAAAAGCTAACGCTGGGCGGACCGATGATGGAGCAAATGCTGGACGATCTGGCCCCATGGTACGACCTGTGGCGAGATATGGCCGGACTATTTACCACTCGCCTGCATGGATCGTTGCAGCAAATCTGGCAATCCCTGGGCGGAAAACCAGTGCCCCTTCCTGTATTTCTGCGCGCATGTAGTAAAAATGCTTTTCCTTTCCATGCTACCGGAGGCACCGGACTAGTGCATGGCCTGGAAGGAGAGATTCAGGAGGCGTGGCGCAAACAGCTTAGTGATCGGTGGACGCAACCGGTGGTAACACTAACGGAAGACGACACGTCATTCCTTCGCGCAAATTTCAAGTTTCGCCGCATGAAGTCCTTTGACAATATGGCGCCTGACGTCCAGATCATTGCACCGGACGCCAGGTCTTTGTCGGACGGAAACTGGAGCTTGCTGCTGGCGGAGATACATCCTGACTTCACGAAATGGCAACACTGTTTTTATGTCTGGTGCCCCGATCAAGATGAATACGCGCGGGATTACGCACATCAGGGTGGACATGAGCCGGCAGTCGTCGTGGGCAATTATCCTCCGTTCTTTGCCAGCGCCCATATCACGCTTTGCATTTTTCCTCATTCAAATGACTGGACGTTCATTGGCGTTCCAGCACCGGAAGGGGGGCGCAGCATCCGCTCAGCGGAGACGCTGGTTGAGGTGACTGAGGATGACGTTGTTCTGGTGCATCAGGGCCGCATTCTTGGGTCCATGCTGAATACCTGGAACACGGCGCTGAACACGCACCGGGTGGAGTTGAATGGCAAACGAGACCATAGCCCCAGGCTGCAGGTTGGGCGGGCCATTGTGCAGAGAGAGACCTGGACGCTGCAACCAGATGAGGAGCTGCGCCAGGCGGCGGAAGCCGGCGGATATGCGGCATTCGCTGCGTTTCGCAAATTCCGCGTGCAACATGAGTTGCCGGAAACCTCTTTCGTGCGCGGCTGCATGTCGCAAAGGCTGAATTTCCATAAAGACGTGAAGCCCATGTTCATGGACTTCCGCAACCCGCTCCTGATTGAGGTCCTGAGCAAAATGACGTCGCGTTTCCGGCGGCTCGCAATCAGTGAGATGCTGCCGCGCATGGAAGATTGCTGGCTTGAAGGAGCGGCCGGAGGGCGCTACTCGTGCGAGTTCCGTGCCGTCGTCATGGCGACTCAGGAATCACGGAACGATGACGCAGTGAGACGCCAAACTGGGAACTGTGTCTCTGTCGCGCAGCCGCCAGAAGGAGGTAAGGAGTATGAATAGTCCCAGAACGAATGCCGGTTTGCCGCAGCGTCAACAACAGGCAGCCGTCCCTCTCATCTGCCTGCCTTTTGCGGGAGCGGGCCCTTCATTCTTTAAGGATTGGATCCCCCTGACTGATTCGCTTGACATTGTTGCTCCACA
Organism: Candidatus Angelobacter sp.; assembly: GCA_036270475.1. GTDB lineage: Bacteria > Acidobacteriota > Terriglobia > Terriglobales > Acidobacteriaceae > Angelobacter. The sequence continues at coordinate 22,635 of DATBCN010000375.1, forward strand.
ACTTCCAGGCCGGGAAAAACGTTTTCTTGAAGATCCTTACCGGGATGTGGGCCAGGCGATCACGGGAATACTCAGCGAAGTTTTGCAACTGATTGGAAAACGCAATCGCGTAAATATTTTTGGCCACAGCCTGGGCGCGGTGCTGGCGTATGAGCTTGCGTACCGCCTGTCAGCTAGCACGGAGATTGAGGTTGAACATCTGGTTGTGAGCGGTTCGCCTGGACCCTGGACGCCGCGCCAGCGCCGGGCAACGGGGTTAGACGACGAGGGCTTTATCGGCCAGGTGCGGGAATTTGCAGGATATGACCATCCGGCGCTGAACGATCCTGATATGCGCGAGATGTTACTGCCATTGCTGCGTGCCGACGTGGAAATGCATGAAAATTACTATCCGCCTGAAGGCAGGCGGCTTGAAGTGCCAATCACGTCAGTGCGCGGCATAGACGATGAATTGGTGAGCGCCGAAGAGGCAGCCCAATGGCAAACCGCCACCACCGCGCCGCTGCAGTTGATCGAAATACCGGGCGGCCATATGTATCTGACGAAAACACCGGAAAAACTTTTGCGCCTGATTGAAAGCCAGGTAAGTGCGAGGACTGCAGTGCCGGACTGGTCCCCTGTTTAAACAAAGGAGTAACAACGTGCGACTCGCTGGAAAAGTTGCGCTGCTCACTGGGGCCGCCCGCGGTCTGGGGCGGGCTTGTGCCGTCACATTTGCGAAACAAGGGGCGGATGTTGTGCTGCTGGATATTGCGCGCGACCTGCCCGGTGTGCCGTATCAGCTTGGATCAGAAAGCCAGCTCAATTACACGGCTCACCTGTGCCGCGCGGAAGGCGTTGCAGTTTTAGCGATTCCTGTTGACGTGCGGGACCTGGGTGCGGTGCAGCGTGTGGTGCAGTTGGCCCTGGAACGTTTTGGCCGCGTGGACGTGCTGGTGAATAGCGCTGGCATTGCCGCCCCTTCAGGAAAAAGCACGCATGAGATCACGGAAGCAGAATGGCAGCTCATGATTGACGTTGATCTTACCGGCGCATGGAAAATGATCAAGGCCATTGGGCCGTCCATGACGGCGCGTCGCGCGGGCAGCATCATCAATATTTCTTCCACGGCCGGGCTGGTGGGATACCGCAATTTTGCCGGATATGTCACCGCCAAGCACGGCGTGGTTGGTTTAACGCGCGCGGTTGCGCTGGACTATGCGCCATTGAAAGTGCGCGTGAATGCCGTGTGCCCTGGCTCAGTGCGCGACGATGCAAAAGTAGAAGGCCGGATGCTTTCAGAAATTGCGCGCTGTCTTGATGTACCGGTAACGGAGCACGAGGAAGCATTTGTTCAGGCACAGCCCATGAACGCCCTGATCGAACCCGATGACGTGGCTTCGGCGGCGGCATGGCTGGCTTCTGACGAGTCACGCCAGGTAACTGGCAGCGTTTTAACCGTTGATGGCGGATTTACCTCCCGCTAGCCGACTGGAGAACCCAAGTCCCATGCTTATTACGCAAGCAGCAAATGAAACCGGAACCATACCCAAGCCAACACGAGTCCCGCAGCTTACAGATGTGCAATTGTCGCATCTGCGAGGCAAAGCTGGCAGCGGCAGCGCCGCGTCTTGCCACGCAATTCGTTATCGCTTGTCCGCGCCGGTTGACCTGATCACCCTGCGCGAGAAGTTTGAAGAGGCCATCCGATACCGGCCGGCGCAACAAGGGGATGAAGACAGCACTGCCCGCATGCCCAGATTGTGGATTGAATCCGTTCCAGGCGCATCAGATTCGCAAATTGCTGAACGCCAGCGCCTCTCAGAGACAATGCGTCCGGTTGAAATACTGGATGGACCACCCTGCCGGGCCGTGCTTCTTCAATATCAGGACCGAACTGCTGATTTTATCGTTGTTGCCCATCGCGCCGTGCTCGACCGGCAGACTTTATTGTGGATTGCAGCCGCTCCTTTCCGCAGTGACAGCGAATCCCAACCTTCTTCTACCTACTCTGCACTTTCATTTGGAAAGTCAGGCGCGCCCAGTCGTGAGCAATACCTGGATGAACTGCGCAACGGCAATTATTCGTCTCGGGCGGACTGGGGAATGGGCAATGAACGAGATACAGGAAACAAATTGCTGGAACAATGGACAAGTTTTAAGGAAGGGACCGACGCAGCATCGTTTCTTGCTGCCGTGGGACTGGTGCTGGCCCGATATAGCGGTCAAGATGCTCCGGTGCTTGCCGCGCTTGTCACTGATCCTAGAGCACAAGAAGGCATCGGCACGCAGGAAGGAATCGCGTTGGTTCCTCTGTCATATGAGGCAAATGTTTCTGCCAAGGACCTTCTGGAAAAAGCTGCCCAAAGATTGTCGAGCCCCGCCTGGCATACAGCTTCGCTTGCAGGGACGCTGGCTGGCAATTGTGAGAACCGCGGCGAGGTGCTTGCGGGCGTATTGTTCGCCGCCGAGCAGCCGGAAGTTTCAGGCAATGTGGTTAGCGCTGAATATGTTCCCTGCCTGGCGTCTCCGTTTCCGCTCACCTTCACCTGTTTCCGGGAAAGCAACGGCGAATATCGCCTGACTTGCCTTTTCCGTCTGAAAGATTTTGCTCCTTCGGTTGTGACTCAGTTCATGAATGCGGTAATCCGTGTTCATGGAGCATTGCGCCGCTACCCTGACGTCCGGCTGGAAAATATTGACATGTTGAGCGCACGTGAGCGCGACCATTTGGCGGAATTGGCGCGTCCCGGAGGCAAGCCCACGGTTACAGACGAACGCATTGAAGCAATATTCAGCAGGCGGGCGCTGGAGAATCCGCAGGCCACCGCATTGTCATACGGCGAAGACCGTTTGACATATCGGGAGTTAGAAGACCATTCCAACCGCATGGCACAAG